>NZ_JBEXOS010000009.1:0-157138 GCF_040611655.1 Streptomyces sp. NPDC006552 | reverse complement strand
GGCATATGACATTGTCCTCCGGAACGCCCGTCCCGGCCGTCACAGTCGAACGGACGGCCGGGTAGGGCGTATGCCGGGCTCATCGACGCGCCGGGCCGGGAAGGACCGGGGGCGGCGCGCCGGGCCGGGGGGTGGCGTCAGTCGGTCGTCAGCAGACCGGCGCGCAGCTTGCCCAGCACGCGCGAGATCAGCCGGGACACGTGCATCTGCGAGTAGCCCAGCTCGTCGGCGATCTGCTGCTGGGTCCGCTCCTCGACGAAGCGCAGGTGGATGATCCTGCGCTCACGGTCGTCGAGGTCCGCGATGAGCGGGGCGAGCGAGTGGAAGTCCTCGACGAGCTCGAAGCGACCCTCGTCGAAGCCGATGAAGTCGGCGAGGATCGTGTCGGCCTCGTCGTCCTTGCCGCTCACGGCGGCGTCCAGGGAGACGCTGTTGTAGCCGTTCGACGCCATCTGCGCCTGGGCCACCTCGGCGGGGTCCAGCTGCATCAGCTCGGCCAGCTCGGCCGTGGAGGGCGAGCGGCCCAGGCGGGTGCGCAGCTCCTCGGTGGCCCGGGAGAGTTCGAGGCGGGCTTCCTGCAACCGGCGCGGGACGTGCACGGCCCACGAGGTGTCACGGAAGAAACGCTTGATCTCGCCGGTGATGTAGGGGACGGCGAACGAGGTGAACTCGACCTCGCGGGTCAGTTCGAACCGGTCGATCGCCTTGATCAGGCCGATCGTGCCGACCTGGATGATGTCCTCCATCTCCTGCTGGCCGCGGTGGCGGAACCTCGACGCCGCGTACCGCACCAGTGACAGGTTCATCTCGATCAGGCAGTTGCGCACGTAGCTGTACTCGTGCGTGCCCTCCTCCAGCTCGGTGAGCCGGTCGAAGAACCGCCTGCCGACCTCGCGGGCGTCCTTGGGCGCGAGCGAAGCCGGGTCCGCATAGGCGCGCTCGATCAGGTCCTGCTCCGCCTGTGGAGCCGGTACCCGGGTCCGGTCCTGCGCCGTCACGGTCGTCATGTGTCCGCCCCTTCTCATTCTTTCTCGGTGCCTCTCCCCCTGAGGTCCTGGGTGTCTCAGTGGTTGCCGTGCGCACTGGCCGAGGCACCGCCGAAGAGCCGTGCGACGGCCCGGAAGGGCAGCGTGACGACGGTGGCGATGGCTCCGCCGATCGAGCGCAGTACATCAGCAATGGCCTTGAACATGACGAGTCCTCTCTTCTGGTAACGAGTCCGGTTCCGGGCGCGGTCACCGCTCGGGGCCGGACGGCCACTGCTCTGGGTGTCCTCGGGAGGCATTCTCAAACCCGTTCGGCCCAGCTCATGACGGGAAATGTGCTCCGCTCCCGCGGCCCGGGACCGGCGGGCGGCGCTCGCCGTCCGGACTTAAGGTGACCGCAGGCCCGCCGGCCCGGTCCGCACCGAGCCCGCGCCGGCCCCGGATTGTCCGGGCGGCCGGAGGGTACTCAGGCGACGGCGGCCCCCGGGAACGGCGGAACCGCCCGCCTCTCTTTCCCACGTCTTCCCCACGTCTTTCCCACGCAGAACAGGGAGCGCCCCCCATGCCCCTACCGTCGTCCTCCCGCCCGCCCGGCGCCCTGCACGGCCTCTCCGCCGTGGTCACCGGCGGCTCCCGGGGTCTCGGCCTGCTCCTCGCCGACCAGCTGGTGCGCCGCGGCTGCGTGGTCACGCTCGCCGCGCGGGACGCCGCCGAGCTGAAGCGGGCCGCCGGCCTGCTCCAGCAGCGGCATCCCGGCGCGCCGGTGCGCACCGCGGTGACCGACGTACGCGACCGGGCGAACGTCGCGGAGACGTTCCGGCAGACGGCGGACGACTGCGGCGGGGTGGACGTGGTCGTCGCGAACGCCGGCATCATCCAGGTCGCGCCCGCCGAGAGCGTCGGCGCGGCCGGCTTCGAGGAGGCGATGAGCACCATCTTCGACGGCGCTCTGCACACCGGCCTCGAAGCCCTCCCGTATCTGCGGGAGAGCCGGGCGGGCGGCCGCCTCGCCCTGATCGGCTCGGTGGGCGGGCTGCTCGCCGTGCCCCATCTGCTGCCGTACTCCTGCGCCAAGGCGGCCGTGGGCGCCCTCGCCGAGGGGCTGTACGTGGAGGCGGCGCGCGACGGGGTGTCGGTGACCTCCGTGCACCCCGGTCTGATGCGCACCGGCTCGCATCTGCACGCCGTGTTCGGTGGCGACCGGCGGCGCGAGTTCGCCTGGTTCTCCGCTCTCGCCGGGACCCCGCTGGTCTCGATGGACGCGCAGCGCGCGGCGGAGCGCATCGTGACCGCCATGCAGCGCCGCCGGGTCCGCCTCGTGCTCACCCCCGCCGCGCGCGCCGCCGACAAGGCGCACGGCCTCGCGCCGGTCCTCACCGCACGGGTCAGCCACGCCCTGAACGCGGTGCTGCCCTCGGCGCAGGGCGAGCCCGGGCTGCGGCCGGGGATCGACGTGGAGCCGGCCGTCCCGCGCACGTTCGGCGAGCGGCTGCGCTCCGTGGGCAGCGCCCTGAACGACCGGGCGGCGCGCGCCTTCAACGAACGTCACCGCACCGCCCAGGAGCGCGTCCAGCACTGACGCGCCCCGATCCCGTACCGAGCAGTGCCGCACGGCGAAGGAGCCACCATGAAGCACGACCGCGACCCCCGGCACGACGACTCCCGCCCCGCCCAGACCGCGGCGGGCGAGGTCCTGAAGGAGTTCGAGGACGCCGAGACCGACCCGCTGCGGGAGGAGAAGGAGGCCCGGCGGCACGGCGAGAGCGCCGACGCCACCAGCCCCAACCCGGACGCCCAGCGGGACGTGGAAGGCGAGTGACCTGCGGGTCCGGCCCCGTTCACCCCTGTGGTTCACGCGCGCTCCCGCGTCCTTGGCACAGCCATGCATGAAATGTGCGGCACGGGACACTCGGGGAGCGAGTTGCTTGGAGAAAAAGGAGCCTCTCGGCATGATCACTCCCCACCCGCAGATGCTGCGCGCACTGCTGTCCCGCTACGCCACGGCGCGCGTCCAGCTGGTCGAGGCCGACACCCTCGCCAACCGGCGCCTCCTGGAGGACGTCGCGTACACGCTGTGCGTCACCACCGGCACCCGTGAGATCAACGACGCTCTCGCGGCGGCAGAACAGATCCTGACCGCCCGCCCCGTGTCCACGGGGTCCCACCCCACGCCAGGACAGGAACAGGCCGACCAGACGCTGGTCGCCTAGGTCCGTTACTCCGGCACACCGCGGCGCGGCCCCCGGGCCGCGCCGCTTTCCGCTGCCGCGCACGGCGCGACGGCGACACCGACACCTTTGGGACCGGCGCACGCCTCCCGGATCAGCGTGAAGGACGTTTCCCCCATGACGGACAAGACGGTGGCGTCCGAAGCCGCGGCGCACGCCCCGGGCCACGGGCGCCCGGCTCAGGACGGCATCACCCCGGACCAGGCCCGCGAGGAGAGCGCCGCGCGGTTCGCCGCGGTCGTCGGCCTCATCGACGACGGCAAGCTGGAGTTCCCGCTGCCCGGTTCGGGGCGCACGGCCCTCCGGCTGGCGGCCCTGCGCTCCGTCGCCGAGGAGGACCTCTGTGTCGCCCGTCTGGTCGAGGGGCATGTGGACGCCCTCGCGATCCTCGCCGAACTCGGCGGCCCGCCCCCGCGCCCCGGCCGGCGCTGGGGCGTCTGGGCCGCCGAACCGCCCAGCGCCACGCTCGAAGCGACGCGCCTGGGTGACGGCTGGGTCCTCAGCGGCCTGAAACCGTACTGTTCGGGCGCCCGCAGCTGCACGGACGCGCTGGTCACCGCGCGTACCCCCGAGGGCAGGCGGCTGTTCGCGGTGGCCGTCGACACCCCGCGCTGCACTCCGGTCGACGGCACCTGGCAGGCCGTGGGCATGGCGGGCAGCGACACCCCCGACGTCCACTTCGACCAGGTGCCGGCCGTCGCCGTCGGAGACGTCGAGTCCTATGTGCGGCGGCCCGGGTTCGCCCACGGCGGGATCGGCGTCGCCGCCTGCTGGTACGGCGGCGCCCTCGCCGTCGCCCACGCCCTGCGCCATGCCGCGGCCCACCGCGGCGACCCGCACACGGACGCCCATCTCGGCGCGGTCGACGTGCAGTTGCACGCCGCGCGGGCCGTCCTCGACCAGGCCGCCGCCGAGATCGACGCGGACCCCTTCGACAGCAGCGGCCAGGCGGGCCTGCGCGCCCAGCGGGTCCGCGCCTTCGTCGAGTCGGTCTGCTCCGAGGTGCTGACCCGTGTCGGGCGGGCCACCGGGGCGGGACCGCTCTGCCACGACCTGCGCCACGCCCGCGACGTGGCGGACCTGACCGTCTACATCCGCCAGCACCACGGCGAACGCGACCTCGCCCATCTCGGCGCCCTCCTCGCCCGCCCCGAGGAGGCCCGGTGACCCGGCCCGCGATACGCACCGAGCCCGGCGGGCGGCCGGCGGAGCCCGGCCCCGCGAACGCCATCCAGGCGCCCGGCACCGACGAGGCGTCCTGGCGCGACTGGAGCGGCTGGGACACGCTCCCGCAGGCGGTCCTGCCCGAGCGCGGGCACGTCGTGGTGGTCGCCGCCCACCCCGACGACGAGGTACTCGGCTTCGGCGGCGCGATGGCCCTGCTGGCGGAGCGCGGGGTACGCCTGACCGTCGTCTCGATCACCGACGGCGAGGGCTCCCACCCCGACAGCCAGGTCGTCACCCCCGCCGCCCTGGCCCGCCTGCGCGCCGGTGAACTGCGGGCCGCCCTCGCCGAACTCGGCGCGCAGGACGCGCGGATCGTGCGTCTCGGCGTGCCGGACACCGGCGTGCCCGGCCACGAGGACCAGCTCGTGGACGCCCTCGTCCCCCTGGTCCGTGACGCCGGCCTCGTCGTCGCACCGTGGACCGGTGACGTGCATGGCGACCACGAGGCGGCCGGCCGTGCGGCCCGCACGGCAGCGCGCCGCACGGGCACCGCCTGCGCGCTGTACCCGGTCTGGATGTGGCACTGGGCGGTGCCGGACGACCCCCGGGTACCGTGGCGGACGGCCCGGCGCGTCCCGCTGCCGCCACGCGTCCAGGCCCGGAAGCGGGCCGCTGTCGAACGGTTCGCCACGCAGATCCGTCCGCTGGGGCCCGGGCCCGGGGACGCGGCGGTACTGCCGCCCGACGAACTCGCCCACCACCTGCGCTCGACGGAGGTCCTGTTCCAGTGAGCACCCCGCCCTCGTACTTCGAGGACATGTACCGCGACGCGTCCGACCCCTGGCACCTGGCCGAGCGCTGGTACGAGCGGCGCAAGTACGACCTCACGCTCGCCGCCCTCCCCCGCCCCCGCTTCCGCCGCGCCTTCGAACCGGCGTGTTCGGTCGGCGAACTCACCCTGCGGCTCGCCGAGCGCTGCGACACGCTGCTGGCCTGCGACCGCGTCCGCTCGGCGGCCGACACCGCCGCCCGCAGGACCGGGCACCTGGAGCACGTCGAGGTCCGCCACCTCACTCTCCCGGAGCAATGGCCCGCGGGAACCTTCGACCTCGTCGTCCTCTCCGAGCTGCTGTACTACTTCGACACCGCGGAGCTGACGGTCCTGCTCCGGCACGCGGTGGACGCCCTGGAGCCGGGCGGCACCCTCGTCACCGTGCACTGGAACCACCCGGTCGCCGAACATCTGCGCACCGGGGACGAACTCGCCGGTGTCCTCGGCGCGCTCCCGGAGCTGGCTCCCGCGGTGGAGCACCGCGAGGCGGACTTCGTCCTGCAGACGTTCGGCCGCCGCCTGGACGACGGCACGGCGCCGCCGTCCCCGGCGGCCGCGGAAGGCCTGGTGTGAGGGCGCGTTCCCTCGCCGTTCTCGTCCCGGCCCACGATGAGGAGGAGCGGCTCCCGCGCGCGCTGGAGGCGATCCGCGCCGCCGCCCGCCACCCCGCTCTGCGGCGGGTACGGGTGGTCACCGTCGTCGTGGCGGACAGCTGCCGTGACGGCACCGGCGCCGCGGCCGCCCGGGCCGGCGCCGACGTCGTCCACGTCACGTGCCGCAACGTGGGACTGGCCCGGGCCACCGCCGCCGCCCGGGCCCTGGAGCTGCTCGACGGCCCCGAGGGGGTCTGGCTGGCCTCGACCGACGCCGACAGTGTCGTACCGCCGCACTGGCTCGCGTTCCAGCACGCCCGTGCCGCGGAGGGCTGGGACGCGGTCGTCGGCACCGTGACCGTCACCCGGTGGCCCCGGCGCGTGCCCGGTCTGGCGGCCCGTCACCAGAGGCACTACACCGCCTCCCGCCCGGCGCACGGACCCTGGCACCACCCGCACGTGCACGGCGCGAACCTGGGGGTCGCGGCCGGCGCCTACGTGGCCGTCGGCGGCTTCCCCGCGCTGC
The DNA here is from genome assembly GCF_040611655.1 of Streptomyces sp. NPDC006552. NCBI lineage: Bacteria > Bacillati > Actinomycetota > Actinomycetes > Kitasatosporales > Streptomycetaceae > Streptomyces > Streptomyces sp. NPDC006552. The sequence continues at coordinate 150,806 of NZ_JBEXOS010000009.1, read as the reverse complement.
CGGTGAGCGAGGACCACGGCCTCGTCGACGCCCTCGCGGCCCGCGGCCACCGTCTGCTGCGCACCGCCGACTGCCCCGTCGCCACCTCGGGCCGCCTCGACCCGCGGGCCCGCGGCGGATTCGGCGACCACCTGGCCGGTCTGGCCATGGAGAGCCCCGCCCGCCCGTAGCCCCACCCCCGAACTCCCGCCCGCCCCGCCGCTGCTGTGCGCGGGGCGGGCGTCTTCGTGTGGCTCTCCCAAGATGCGGCGCGCCGCACGATGACAAGACTTGTGGGCATGGCAGACCAACGTTCAGCACGCGCCGGGGGCTCCTCGACGGCGACCCGGCGAAGGACGGCGCCCAAGAAGGGCCCCGCGTCCGCCGCCCGCGCCGCCTGCCAGAGCCTCGAAGGGCTGATCGGCCACCGCACCGAAGGCGTGTCGGCCGTGCGGCGCGGCGACGACGGCGGCTGGTGCGTCGTCGTGGACGTCCTCGAGGTCGCCCGCATCCCGGACACGACGAGCCTGCTCGCCTCCTACGAGGTCCGGCTCGACCTGGACGGTGAACTCCTGGAGTACCGCCGCCTCCGCCGCTACCGGCGCGGCGCCGCCGACGAGTGACCCTCCGTACGTCCCCCGCGTACGACCACCGGAAGGACTCCGATGACGACCACGACCTACGCCGACGAGATCGCCCCCTGCCCGCCCCGCGCGGGCACGCTCTACGACGTGCTCGAACTCATCCTCGACCGGGGCATGGTGATCGACGTCTTCGTACGGGTCTCCCTGGTCGGCATCGAGATCCTCAAGATCGACGCACGCATAGTCGTGGCGAGCGTGGACACGTATCTGCGCTTCGCGGAGGCGTGCAACCGCCTCGACCTCGAACGGGACTCCGGCAGCACCACCGTGCCCGAGCTGATCGGCGGCGGTGCCGCCAAGAAGATCGGCAAGCGCAAGGTGCGCAGTGCCGCGGAGTCCGTCGGTGACACCGTCCGCAAGGTGGTCGGGGGCGGCGAGGATCACGCCGACGACGACGACTACGCAGACGACGGCGACGACGAGCAGCAGGAGCGTCCGAAGAAGCGCCGCTCGCCCTCGCGCAGTGGCAGCAGCAGCACGCGACGCCGCAGGGCGGAGGCATGAGCGTGGCGACGGACCCCCTGTACGTCTACGCGGTCGTCCCCGCCGGCACGCCGCTGCCCGCGGGCGCCGAGGGTGTGGGCAGCCCGCCCGGCGCCGTGCGCACGGTCGGCGCGGGTCCGCTCGCCGCCGTCGTCAGCGCCGCCCCGGCCCCGCTGCGCGCCCGGCGCCGCGATCTCATGGCCCACCAGAACCTGTTGACGGCGCTCGCCGAGACGGGCCCGGTGCTGCCCATGCGCTTCGGCGCGGTGACCCCGGACGAGCAGACGTTGCGCGAGCGGCTGACCGCGGCCGAGGCGGATCATCTCGCCACGCTGGAGCGGCTCGCGGGCCACGTGGAGATCAACATCAAGGCCATGCCGGCCCGGGACGCGCTGGCCGCCCTGGTCACCGGCGACGCGACCGTGCGGCGGCTGCGCGACGCGGCCCGCCGGCGCCCCGGTTACGAGGCCGATGTGCGGCTGGGCGAAGCCGTCGCCACCGCCCTGTCCCGCCGGGCGGCCGAGGCCGGACGGCGGGCCCTGCAGAGCCTCGCCTCGATGGCGCGCGCGGCCGCCACCGGCCCCGACGTCCAAGGGTGCGCGCTCAACGTGTCGTTCCTGGTGGCGCGGGCGGACACCGAACGGTTCCGCGCCACCGCCGAGCGGTTCGCCGCCGCGCACCAGGAGCACGTGGAGCTGCGCCTTGCGGGCCCGCTCCCCTGCTACAGCTTCGTGGACACCCGCCCGCCGGCCCCGTCGGCCGCGCTCGGCGGAGCCTGACCGTGGGACTGGTCTCCGGGCTGCTGCTGCTCCCGCTCGCCCCGGCCCGTGGCGTCGTCTGGATCGCCGAACGGCTCCAGGACGCCGCGGAGCGCGAGCTGTACGACCCCGGCGTGGTGCGCGCCCAGCTCGCCGCGCTCAACCGCGACCTGGACGAGGGACTCATCTCCCTGGCCGAGTTCGAACCGGAAGAAGAGCGGCTGCTCGACCGGCTGTACGCCGCGCAGACCGGCCCGCTGCCGACAAACAGAAGGTGACAGGCATGGACGACCAGAGCAAAGTGGCGCTCGCTACCGCCGTCGTCGGCGGATATGTGCTGGGCCGGACCAAGAAGGGCCGGCTGGCCCTGAGCGTCGCGACCTATCTGGCGGGCCGGCGGTTCGCGCTCGAACCCCGCCAGCTGGCGGCTCTCGGCGCGCGCAAGCTCGGCGAGGTCCCCCAGGTCGCCGCGTTGCAGGAGCAGCTCCGGGGCGAGGTGCTCGACGCCGGCCGCCAGGCGGTGACGGCCGCCGCCAACCGCGGCATGAACTCCCTCGCGGACGCCATCGGCGATCGCACGGCCCGCCTCTCCGGCGCCTCGGACTCCGACGACCAGGACGGCCGGGACGACGAGGACGGCCAGGACGACGACGGCTACGAGGACGAAGAAGAAGAGTACGAGGACGACGGCGACGGCGACGGGGAGGACGCCGAGGACGAGGACGCGCCGTACGAGGACCGGGAGTACGAAGACGCGGCCCTGGACGGGGGCGAGGACGAGGACGACGAAGAGGACGACGACGAGGGCGAGTTCGAGGACGGCTTCGACGAGGACGACGAAGAGGACGAGGACCGGCCCGAAGACGACGAGGACGACACCGACGAGGACGACGAGGAGGAACAGGAGGACGAGCCCGAGGAGGAGCAGCCGCCCGCGCCACGGCGTCGGCGGCCGAGCACCCCGCCCTCGCCCGCGAAGAAGTCCCGGGCGCCGGAGCGGCCCACCCGGTCGTCCCGGCGGGACAAGGCCCCGGCGAAGAAGTCGTCTCCCGCCAGGAACGCGGCTCCGTCCCGGAAGTCGTCCCAGGCGAAGAAGGCGGCCCCGGCCAAGAAAGCGGCGCCCGCGAAAAAGTCGGCGCCCGCCAAGAAAGCGGCCCCGGCCAAGAAGGCGGCCGCAGCGAAGAAGCCGGCGCCGGCCAAGAAGGCGTCCCCGGCCGGCAAGGCCCCCGCGGCGAAGAAGTCCGCCCCGGCCACGAAGTCCGCCTCGGCGAAGAAGGCGGCCGCGAAGAAGACCGCTCCGGCGAAGAAGTCGGCGGCCAAGAAGACCGCGGCCGGAAAGTCGGCTCCCGCCAAGAAGGCGGCGGCGAAGAAGTCACCCGCGAAGAAGTCCGCGGCCAAGAAGACGGCACCCGCGAAGAAGTCGACGGGCAGGACGGCCGCCAAGAAGTCGGCGTCAGCGAAGCGCGCGGCCCCCCGGCGCGCCGATCGGCGGAGGTAGAGGTCATGGCAGAGAACGACAAGGACGAGTCCGCGGGCTCCGAGGAGTCCGGGATCGGCCGCCTGAAGGACGAGCTGTCGAAGTTCGCCGGCGCCCAGGTGCAGAGCCTGGCCGACAAGGCGGGCGACAAACTCACCGGGCTCACCGACAAGTTGACCGACGCGGCCGAGAACGGCGGCTCACTGGCCTCCATCGGTTCGCGCGTGCTCCAGGGCGAGTCCCCCGTCAAGGCGCTGATCTCGGGCAAGGCCAAAGGAGCCAAGGACACCGTGGTGGACAAGGCGAAGGAAGCCTTCGGTGGCGGTGGCGGCGGCAAGGGCAAGCGCAAGTCCGGTGACACCAAGGTCATGAACATCATCGAAGTCCTCGACGTCGGTGTGCCGTTGCGGACCGCCTATGACGCGTGGACGCAGTACGACCAGTTCAGCGGCTTCGCCAAGGGCGTGCGCGACGTGTCCAAGAGCGACGAGACGCAGAGCGACTGGAAGGTCAAGGTCGGTCCCTCCTCGCGCAGCTTCAAGGCCACGGTGCAGGAGCAGATCCCCGACGACCGGATCGTGTGGACCTCCGAGGGCGCGAAGGGCACCACCCACGGCGCGGTCAGCTTCCACGAGCTGGCGCCGACGCTGACCCGGATCGTGCTGGTCGTGGAGTACTACCCGGCCGGGTTCTTCGAGAAGACGGGCAATCTCTGGCGCGCCCAGGGCCGCCGCATGCGCCTGGACTTCAAGCACTTCCAGCGGTACGTGACGCTCACGGAGGACGAGCCGGAAGGCTGGCGCGGCGAGATCCGCGACGGCGAGGTCGTCCTCTCCCACGAAGACGCCGTCGAACAGGAGGAGGCGGAGGACGCCGAGAACCAGGACGACGGGCAGGACGACGCGTCGGACGAGAGCGACGACGGCTACGACGACAGCTACGACGACGAGGACAGCGAGGACGAGGACGACGAGGAGGACGAGGACGAGGATGCGGATGACTACGCGGACGAGGACGACGACGTAGAGGACGGCGAGGAGGAGGACGAGGAGGACGAGGAAGAGGAGGAGCCGGACGAGGAGGAGGAGCCGGCCTCGCGCCGTTCGGGCCGCAGGCGCCGGGCGGGGGCGTCGCGGTGACCGACCTCGATCTGGGGGCACCGCACCGGCCGGTGCCCGGCCCGGCCACCACGAACCTGGCCGACATCCTCGAACGGGTGCTGGACAAAGGGATCGTGATCGCCGGGGACATCAAGATCGACCTCCTCGACATCGAACTGCTCACCATCCGGCTGCGCCTCTTCGTCGCCTCCGTCGACACCGCGAAGAAGGCGGGCATCGACTGGTGGGAGACCGACCCGGCGCTGAGTTCGCGGGCGGGGCGCAGCGCCCTGGAGGACGAGAACCGCGAGCTGCGCGACCGGATCGAGGCCCTGGAAGAGGAGCGCGGGCAGTCATGACACACCCCGGACCCGCCGGACAGGGCCCCGGCTCCGACGCGGCCTATGTCTTCGCCGTGTGCCGCGACACCCGCGCCGTCCAGACCGCCGATCTCACCGGCCTGCCGGGCATGCCCGGCGGTGGGCGGGTGCGGCTCGTCGCCTCCGGTGCGCTCGCGGCCGTGGTCCAGACCGTGCCGGCCGCCGACTTCACCGACGAGGTCTGGCAGACCCGGCTGGCGGATCGTCAGGAGATCGAGCGGTACGCGCGGGCCCACCATGAAGTGGTGTCCGCGGCGGCGGCCCTCGGACCCGCGGTCCCGCTGCCGCTCGCCACCCTCTACCACGACGACGAGCGGGTCCGCGGTGTCCTCGACGACGAGGCGGCGCGCTTCCATGGCGCGCTGCGGCGCATCGCGCACCACGCGGAGTGGGGCGTGAAGGTGTACCGGTCCACGGCGCCGCCGGAGCCGCGGGTCGCCGCCGCGCCGGCCCGCCCGGGCCCGCCCGCGCCGGGCGCCGGGCTCGCCTACCTGAACCGCAAGCGCGGGGTCCACGACCGGCGGGAGCAGAGCCGCGCCGAGGCGCTGAGCGTCGCGGAGTCCGTCGACGCCGAGCTGCGCGGCCTGGCCGCCGCGTCCCGCCGGCTCCGCACCCATGGCGCGGCGCTCGCGGGTGAGCAGCGCGTCCATGTACTGAATGCGACGTATCTGGTGGCCGCGGACCGGGCCGACGCGCTCCGGCGGGCGGTGGAGGCACTGCGGGAACGCACGGACGCGCAGATCGAGTTGTCCGGCCCCTGGGTCCCCTACTCGTTCGTGGGCGAGGCGTAGTCAGGAGCGGGCGCGCGGGAGGCGTACGGGCTTACGGACGCGAGGACGTAGGCGGAGGACGATCAGAAGGTGGAGGCGTGGAGCGAGAAGTCGTGCCGTGGGACAGTCCGGAACCGCTGAGCGGGCCGCTCGGGGTGCCGCTCGTCGATCTGTTGGACCGGGTGCTGGCCACCGGGGTGGTGGTCAGCGGCGACCTCGTCATCGCCATCGCGGACGTGCCTCTCGTCCGGCTGTCGCTGCACGCGCTGCTCTCCTCGGTCAACGAGCGCGTGCCCGCGCCGTGGGCGGACGGAGGCCCCTTGTGACGGGCTCCCGGGTCGACCTCGACAGCGAGAAGATGGGCCATGATCTGGTGGCCCTGGTGCTGACCGTGGTGGAGCTGCTGCGCCAGTTGATGGAGCGGCAGGCGATCCGCCGGGTCGAGCAGGGCGGCCTGAGCGACGCGCAGGTGGAGGAGATCGGTACCACGCTGATGCTGCTCGACGAGCGGATGCGGGAGCTGTGCGACCAGCACGGGCTGAGCCCGGAGGACCTCAACCTGGACCTCGGACCGCTCGGCTCGCTCCTCCCCCGCGACTGAGGCAGGCCGCGCGAGGCCCCGCGCCGGGACGCTCCTCACTCGAATGGCAGATCGGTACGGGCGGGCGCAGAGTGAGGAGGGGGACCTACACGGGCGGGCGCCCCCGTCCGTGCCGGCGAACTCTTTGTGAGGCGGCCATGACCGACATCGGAATCGGAACCGGCAGCACGACGACATCCCGGACCCAGCGGCCGGGGAGCGGCACCCGTGGCACCACCACCATCGCCGACGGCGTGGTGGCCACCATCGCGGGCATCGCGGTCCGGGAGACCGATGGCGTCCGCGCGGTCGGCAAGGGCGCGGCGAAGGCCCTGGGCGCGGTCAAGAACCGGATGCCCGGCTCGACGGACCCCGGGCACTCGGTCAAGGTGGAGCGGGACGAGCAGACCGTGTCGATCGGCGTCGACATCGAGGTCGAGTACGGCGAACTCATCCACGAACTCGCGGATCAGGTCCGGTCCCGCGTCATCGACGCCGTCGAGACGATGACCGGACTCGACGTAAGCGCCATCGACATCAACGTCTTCGACGTGCACGTCCCGCAGGACGATGACGCCGAGGGCGCGGGCGCCGGTTAGGGCGCGTACCGACCGCGAGTTCCTCCGTCAGGCGGCCTGCTGCTGGAGGGGCTCGCGGTTGGCGTGCTCGCGGACCTGGGCGCAGCTGCGGCTGATGAGGCGGGAGACGTGCATCTGGCTGATGCCGACGCGCTCGGCTATCCCTGCCTGTGTCATGTCCTCGAAGTAGCGCAGGTAGAGGATCGTCCGTTCGCGTTCGGGCAGGGCGCGCAGGCCCTCCTTGGCGGCTTCCCGGTCGGCTATGACGTCGTAGCCGGGTTCCGTCTCGCCGAGGGTGTCGGCGAGGCTGAGGCCGTCGGGGCCGGTCCCGGTGGCGGTCTCGGCGTCCAGGGACAGGGTGCTGTAGCTCTCCAGCGCCTCCAGCCCGTCGCGCACCTCCTCCGGGGTCAGCCCGGCCTGCGCGGCGATCTCGTCCATGCCCGGCTCCCCGGCGTGCCCGGGGCGGTCCATGACGTCGCGGCGCGCGACCCGGACCTTGTTGCGCAGGTCCTGCACCCGGCGCGGGACCCGGACGTCCCAGGTGTGGTCCCGGAAGTGGCGGCGCAGCTCGCCGGTGACGGTGGGCACCGCGTAGGACTCGAAGGCGCCACGGGCCGGGTCGTACCGGTCGACGGCCTTGAGCAGGCCCATCGCGGCGACCTGCTTGAGGTCCTCCAGGTTCTCGCCCCGGTTGCGGAACTTCGTGGCCAGGCGATGGGCCATCGGCAGCCACGCCTCGACCAACTCCTGGACGAGCAGGTCGCGTTCGGGTCCTTCGGGAGCGGCCGCGAGCCGGTGGAAGACCTCGGCGGTCTCGGGCGCGTCATCGTGCAGTCGGCGTACGGCCATCAGGATGTCCTCCTCTTCGCTGCTTCCGGCCAGGTGACGGTGGAGAAGCAGCGGGCCCCGCATCCGGGCACAGTGCCTCCCACAGATGCGCCTGTGGTCCCAAGCACTGACATCCGCCTGCCCGTGGCCCCGGGCGACAAACAGGGGCCACTGGCTGCGGGGTCCGGCGAAGCTGAGATCATGGGGTGCATGGACATCCTGCGCAGGAACAACGTCACCGTGACCGGGAACCCCGAGGGCCGGACCGTGGTGCTGGCGCACGGCTTCGGCTGTGACCAGAACATGTGGCGGCTGACGGTGCCCGCGCTGGAGCGGGACCACCGGGTGGTGCTCTTCGACTACGTCGGCGCGGGCGGCTCGGACCTGTCGGCGTTCTCGGCCGAGCGCTACGGCTCGCTGGAGGGCTACGCGCGGGACGTCGTGGAGGTCTGCGAGCGGCTCGACCTGCGCGACGCGGTCTTCGTGGGCCACTCGGTCAGCTCGATGGTGGGGGTGCTGGCCGCGGCGCGGGCGCCCGAGCGTATCGGGGCGCTCGTCATGGTCGCGCCGTCCCCGCGGTACATCGACGACGAGGGGTACCGGGGCGGCTTCAGCGAGGACGACATCGCGGAGCTGCTGGACTCCCTGGAGGCGAACTACCTCGGCTGGTCCGCGGCGATGGCCCCGCTGATCATGGGCAACCCCGAGCGGCCCGAACTCGGCTCCGAGCTGACGCGGAGTTTCTGCGCCACCGACCCGGAGATGGCGCACGTGTTCGCGCGGACCACCTTCCTCTCGGACACCCGCGACGACCTCAAGGGCGTACGGGTGCCGACCCTGATCCTGGAGTGCACGCAGGACGCCATCGCTCCGCGTGAGGTCGGTGCCTTCGTGCACGAGGCGATCCCCGGCTCGACGCTGGTCACGCTCGACGCGACCGGGCACTGCCCGCACCTGTCCGCGCCCGAGGCGACGAACACGGCGCTCACCGAGTTCCTGGCGACGCTGCCGTGATGAGCCGCACCGGGTCCGGCCCCGAGGAGACCGGCGGCGGGACGGCCGCGGCCGCGAGCTTCGCCGAACTGCTGGAGGACAGCCCCGAGGACCTGTACGACCACGCGCCGTGCGGGTATCTGTCGACACTGATGGACGGCACCATCGTCAAGCTCAACGACACCCTGCTGGACTGGCTGGGGCTCGACCGGGACGCGGTGGTCGGCCAGGTGCGGTTCGCGGACCTGCTGCCGGTGGGCGGCCGGCTGTACCACGAGACGCACTTCGCGCCGCTGCTGCGCATGCGGGGTGAGATCAGCGGCGTGGCCCTCGAACTCAAGCAGGCCGACGGCGACCGCCTGCCGGTGCTGGTCTCCGGCGTCGTGAAGTACGGCAGCACCGGCACTCCCCTGCTGACCCGCATCACCGTCTTCGACGCCACCGACCGGCGTGCCTACGAGACGGAGCTGCTGCGCAGCCGCAAGGCCGCCGAGGAGTCGGCGCGGCAGGCCCGCGCCGACCGGGCCCGGCTGCAACAGGCGCTGGCCGTGCTCCAGCAGTCGCTGCTGCCCGCGTCGCTGCCGGAGATACCGGGGATGGAGGCGGCCGGCTACTACCACACGGCCTCCCCCGACCGGCTCGGCGGCGACTTCTACGACGTCTTCCCGCTGGACGGCAGGCGCTTCGGCTTCTTCCTCGGTGACGTCTGCGGCAAGGGCCCCGAGGCGGCCGCGGTGACCTCGCTGACCCGGTACACGTTGCGGGCCGCCGCCCTGCACGACGCGGACCCGGTGGCCGCTCTGACGACGCTCAACCAGGTCCTGCACGATCGGTACTCCAGCGTCGACCCGCGCTTCTGCACCGCCATCTTCGGCGTCCTGGACCCCGATCCGCGGACGGGTCACGTCGCCGTACGGCTCGCCTCCGGCGGCCATCCGCCGGCGCTCGTGCTGCGCGGCGCCGGCGGCGCCGGCTTCCTGCACACCCCCGGCGGCCTGCTCGTCGGCGCCCTGCCCGACCCGCGCTTCACCACCGCGACGACCACGCTCGCGCCGGGCGACACGCTCCTGCTCTACACCGACGGCGTGACCGAGGCCCGCACGGGCCCCGACCGCTCGACCCTCTTCGGGGACCGGGCGCTGCGCGACTTCGCCGCCGAGCACGCCGGCCCCGCCGAGGCCCTCATCGCCGCGCTCAGCGGTCTGCTGAGCGGACTCGGCGCGGGTCTCGACGACGACACCGCCCTGCTCGCGCTGGGCGTGCCCGCGTCCGCACCCGTCCCCGCACCCGCTCCGACAGCGAAGAACACGCCATGAGCCCGTTGAGCATCAGCGCCGAAGACGGCGCGAGCGGTCCCGTCCTGAGAATCGCCGGCGACCTCGACCACGACACCGCCCCCCAGCTGCGCGCGCTGCTGCCCTCGGTCGTCGTGCGGCCCGGCGGCCGCCTGGTCCTGGACCTCGCCGGGATGCCGTTCTGCGACTCCAGCGGGGTCAGCGCGCTGATCGCCGCGCACAACCACGCGCACGCGGCCGGCGGGGACATCGCCCTGGCCTCCGTCCCCGCCAACACCCTGCGCATCCTGCGCATCGTCGGCCTCGACCAGGTCTTCACGATCCATCCCGACCTCGCGGCCGCGACCCGCACGGGCTGACGCGCGCCCCCGGCGGCGGGCCTTCGCCCCGCCGGGTCAGCGACCCAGCCGCCGGTGCCGGTCGAACCGCAGCAGCACGCGCACGACCCGCCCCACTGCGGCGACGGCGGCCAGGACTGCTCCCACCGTCAGCAGCGCCGTGCGCGCGGCCCCGGAGACACCGGCCGCCAGGACCGGAGCGAGGCAGAGCCCGAACACCAGCGCGGCCAGCAGCGCGGCCGTCACCAGGGCGAACATGATCTCCACCGTCATGGCGTCCTTCTCCCCGCGCGCCTCGCGCCCCATGTCCATGACGCAAGTCGTACCAGACCCGGCCGCCTCACAGGTGCCGGGTGAACGGGGTCGCGTCGACGGCGAACACCCCGTCGAAGGGGCTGTCGAGCTGGTAGATGAGGAGCACGGTGAAGGTGATGAGGGCGGACAGGCCCGCCACCATCACGACGTGGGTGACGCTGCGCTGGACGCCGAACATGAACATGAAGGCGATGGTCAGACCGCCGCCGACGATCAGGCCGAACCAGATCACCGGGGACAACGACTCCGTGGCGTCGGACTCCCGGCCGCGCCGGGCCTCGTCCAGGGTGCTCAGCTGCGCCAGGATCTCCTGGCCCGTGGCCTGCTGGGCCGGGGTGGCGTCGGCCGGGACCTGGCCGGTCGCCCGCACCTCGTCCAGCATGCGCCAGCCGGCCGGGCCCAGCGGTGCCTGCTCGGCCATGGCGGGCCACTCCGTCTCGGTGACGTGCCGGATGTACGCCTCGATCTCACCGCGCATCCGGTCGGCCCGCTCGGCGGGCAGCCCCGCGGCGAGCAGGTGGATCTGGTGCGCGGCGCTCGCCTCGGTGGCGGTGTGGTCCTCGGCGCTGGACTGCGCGTCCCAGACGGAGACCAGGGCGAGCCCCAGGACGAGGGCGTACAGGACGCCGACCATCATCGAGATGTACTCGGCGACGTCCTCGCGGGGTTCGTCGTCCGGGCCCAGCGGCCAGAACCGGTGTTTGACCAGGACGACCGCCGCGGCGAGCACGGCGACGCCGAGGACGATGGCGAGACTTACGATCATCGGGGGTTCCCGTTCCGTGGGGGCGCGGTCAGAGCCGGCGGGAGCCGAACACCGCGGCCGCGATGGCCGCGGGCAGCAGGATGAGGAACAGCACGGCCAGCACGCCGAGGCCGGTGGGGGTGTGGTCCGGCCGGACGAAGTGCCGCAGCACGGAGTTTCGTCGCGGGTCCTCCTGCTCCACCGCGACCGGCGGCTCGTCCGCGGATGCGGATGCCGACGCGGGTGCTGAAGCCGGTGCCGACGGCACGGCGGGAGGCACGGCTCCGCCCGGTTTCCGGCCCGCCGCCTCACCGGGCCTGCGGGCGGCCCCGGACGGGCGCGGACCCGTTCCGTCCCCCGGCCCCGTTCCGTTCCCCGGGCCTGTTCCGTCCCCCGGGCCTGTTCCGTCCCCCGGGCCTGTTCCTTCGGCCTGACCCGTCGCGTCGGTCCGGCCCGTCGAGCCGCCCGGGCGCGTGGCGGCTCCGGGGGCCGCTCCCTCGCGTACGGCGGCGCCGGGCGGGGCGGATCCCGGCAGGACGAGGCCGGGCGGCGGGACGGATCCGGGCGGAAGGACGTAGCCGGGGGCGGCGATGCCCGGGGGTGGCGGGCGCAGGGGCAGCAGCGCGGCGATGCGCGGGACCCGGCCGGGGCGCGGCGGGCCCGGGACCGGCCGTCGGCCGTGCGACGGCGCGGACGCCGGGGGCCGGTGCGCGGGGGGACGGTGCGCCGCGGGCGGGCTCGCCGGCGCCGGGGCGGCGCGGAGGGTGAAGCGGGCGGCGGCCCGGGCCGTGAGCCGGGGGGCCGGTACCGCGCGGCCCCGCGGATCGAGCGTGCGGATCAGGTCGCTGCCGTCGGCCTGTGCCCTGCTGACGTACGTCCCCGGGGGGCGCCGGACCTGGGTGGTGCAGGTGGCCTGTGCCCCGGCGGCGAGGTGGGCGACGACCGGGCCGCCGCCCGGGCAGGTGATCCGGTCCGGGCCGCGCAGGAGCTCCGTGACGCGGACGCCGTGGACGGGCCGGTTGCCGCGATTGGCCACGACGAAGCGCAGTTCGGCCCGGCCCGGTCCGGTGACGCGGGCCGTCTCCGTCAGGGCGAGGGCAGCGCCGACCCCGGCGTAGCCGGAGCGGGCGCTCGCTTGCACCGTGGCCCGCAGCAGACGCACCTGGCCGACCGCGCGTACGTCCCCGACCCACGCGCCGGGGCGTGCTGTCCCGGTCGCCGTGCACCGCACCGAGCGCATACCGGCCAGCAGCGGCACGGTGTCCCGGCCGCCGGGGCAGCGGATCGCGGCGCCCGGCAGCGCGGGGTCCCGTACCCGCACGTCGCGCAGGTCGGCGCCGCCGCGGTTGTCGAGCCGGTACGACTTCACGACCGTGCCGCCGGTGCGAATGCCGGGGTGCAGGGCGCCGAGGCCGGGCCGGGTGTTCACCGTGACGACGAGCCGGAGGCCGTGCGTCCCGGCGCCGTCGGCGGCCGAGGAGCCCCCGGCCGCCCAGCAGTCCGCGGCCAGCAGGAGACCGGCCAGCAGCCAGCGTGCCGCCCGCCTCGACCGCGCCGCCCGCACATCCGCTCGCCCGATGATCACACCGGCATGCTGTACATGGGCCCGCCCGCCCGGCCACTCCCGACGCGCGTACACGCTCGGTGATTCACCCGAGCGGCGGCAGCGGCCCTGCCGACGGGCCCGGCGCCGGTTCTACTGCTGAGAAGTGACAGGCCAGGCGCCGCGCGTGGGCGGCCCCGCCGGAACGCTCAGGAACGAGGTGGCGGGGATGACAGCCCGGACAGCCGACGCGGTCGGTGAGCGGACGCCCTTACAGCCCGTACACGCCGTACAGCCCGTACGCCAGGTACCGCAGGACAGGACCGACGCCGAGCTGCTGATGGCGGCCTCGGTGCTGCTCGCCGACGCGGCGCTCGCGGCCCGGCGGACCGGCGCGGAGCTGACCGCCGCGGCGAGCAGCTGGCGGGTCGGCCTCCAGGCGCTGCGGCGCCCCGGCTGGGCCCTCGGTACCGCGCTGTCGGCGGCCCGCGCGCTGACGAACCCCGCGGGGCTCGGCCTCGCCGCGAACGGCGGCGTGGTCGGCGAGACGGTCCGGTCGCTGGGCACCGTGGCACGGCGGCGGCCGGCCTGCGTGGCGATGGCGGTGGACGCCTTCGCGCTGCGTATCGAGGCCGCTGCCCGGGAGCACCCGAACCTGGCGGCCCCGCTCGCGAAGCGGCTCACGGACGCCGTCGTCGCCGGACGCAGGCTCGACGTGGTGCGGGCGGCCCGGGAGCTGGTGGACCTGCTCGGCGTCACCCGCACCCTCACCACCATCAGCCCGGTGATCATGGAGCTGCTGGCGCTGGCCGGGCTCCTGGACGAGAACCCGACCAACGACGCCTTCGCGTGGGTCACCCTGGCCGGCGGTGTCCCCACCAGCGACCCGCTGTTCGGACTGCCGTCCGGGCTGATCCGGCACCTCAACCCGGGTGCGGGCCGCGCCGAGCGCACCGACTCCGACGCCATGCTGGCCCGCGTCCTGGAGCGCTCCGGCAACGACATCGTCCGCTACATCGACGACATCTCCGCGCTCGGCAACCACGGGCTCGCCCTGCTGCGCCGCGTCGCGTGCGCGGACGGCACGACCCGGCACGTGGTGCTGCTGCCCGGCACCAGCTTCGGGCGGCTGAGCAACAGCACCCCGCAGGACCTCGTCGGCGCCTTCGACGCGCTGCTGCGCACCGACACCACCTACAGCCGCTCCGCCAAGCAGATGCTGGTGCGCGCGGGGGTGCCGGAGGGCGCGGAGGTGATGATCGTCGGGCACAGCCTCGGCGGCATCACCGCCATGAACCTCGCCGCCGACCTGGACTTCGTCTCCACGTACCGGCTCACGCACGTGGTCACCATCGGCTCCCCCATCGACACCAAGCGCCCCGCCGACCTCACCACGCAGGTCATCAGCCTCGTCAACCAGCACGACGTGATCCCGGGCCTGGACGGACGCGGCCCGGCCTCCGCCAACGTCGTCCCCGACACCTGGCTGGAACTGTCCTGGCTGGACGAGACGTACGACTACCCGCTCTCCCACGCGCCGCAGGCCTACGCCGACACCCTGCGCAGCGGCGACGTCCCGCACCGCGCCCGCGTCAACGAGCTGATCACCCGCTACGACGGCGAGATCGTGGCCAACCAGCCCTACCTGCTGCGCGACAAGTGACGCCGCCGGCCCGCACCTCCGCAGAGAAAGACCGGCCCATGACCGCCAGCGACACCAGCACCGCCCCCCGCCGGCCCGCGACGGCCTGGCCCCTGGAGAACGCTCTGCTCAGCGCCGTACTCGCGGCGCAGCGCGTCCCCTGGATCGACGCCCCGGCGCGCGCCCTCGGGCTCACACCGCTCACCCGGCGGCACCTGACCCGCCAGGTCCTGGCCCAGCTGCGGCGCACCTCGTCGGGCGGGCCGACCCGGCTGCGTACGGCGTTCGGCACCTTCCTGATGCCGCTGACCTCTGACGACGCCGCCGGTCTGCTCGCCCACGCCGAGGAGGCCGGGGCCCGGGGCGCCGTCACCGCGCTCACGGCCGAGGGCCGCCGGCTGCGGCTGACCCCGCATGCCGCGCCACCCGACCCGCCGGCCACGGTGCGCGCCCGGATCCGCAGGGCGGCCGACGAGGCCGCTGCCGCGCTCCTCGCCGTGCGCCGCACGGACGGCAGTGTCGCGCGCGCCGACTGGTGCGCCCTCACCGCTCGTCTCGCGCGGCGGATCGTCCTCGGTGACGAGGGGGCCGACGACAGCCTCGTCAGCGCCATACTCGAAGCCGCGGGCCGGGCCGAGGACAGCACCGAGCACACCGTGCGCGTGGCCGCGCTGCGCCGCCGCCTCGATCCGTACGTGCATGGCGCCCGGCCGGACGGGTCGGTCGCCGCCGCGTGCGACGAGGACGCCCGGGACGAGGTCGTCGAGCACGCCCTGGAGACCGTCACCCGGGCCCTCGCCGACACGGCCGCGCAGGCGCTGGCGCTCATGACGGTGGCCCCGCTGACGCGGGCCAGCGACCGCACCGAGGGGGCGGTGAGCGAGGCCCTGCGCCGCTATCCGCCGCTGGCCGCCACCGTGCACCTGGTGCGCACCCCCTTCACCTGGCACGGTCTGGCCGTCGAGGCCGGCACCGAGATCCTCTGCGCCACCGCGTGGCTGCGCGACCTGGACGACGAGCACGCGCACGGCGACGACGACCTGTCGGCCGCCTTGTGCGCGGCGCCCGGGCGTTGCACCGCGGCCGAACTCGCCGTCCTCGCCGCCGTCGAACTCGTCCGCGCCCTGACCCAGGAGGCCGAACCGGTCGTGCTCGCCCCGGACCTCACCGCCGGCGCGCTCCCCGACGAACTGCCCCCGGCGTCGCTGCGGCTCGCGCTGGCGGCCGCGGGCGCGGAACCGGCCGTGCCGGTCGCCGGCGCCGGGCGGGTGGCGGACGGATACGTGCCGCCGGGCGCCGGGCAGAGCCCCGCCCGCTACGCCGGGCTCGTCGCGGCCGGCGCCCGCGGCCTGGACGAGCACGCCCGGCGGCTCGCCGACTGCGCCCGTCGTCCGGGCTGGAACCACGACGCGTTCGGCGAGCAGTGCCGGATGACGCTGCTCGCCCACGCCGAGCGGTGTGCCCGGGCCGCGGCCGACGCGCGCCGGGCCGCGGAGTGGCTGGTGAACTGAGGGCCGGCGGCCTACCAGAACGGCGAGGCACGGCGGCGCCGGTCCCGGTCGACCATGCCCTGCACGGTGCACCGGACCTCGTCGGTGAACCGCCGGGCCGCCGCCGCGCGGGCCGCGAAGGACGGCGCGGCGGCCGGGGCGGGGAGCGGCTCGCCGATGCTGATGCGCCACTTCGCGGGCAGCGGCAGGAGCGTGGTGAGCGGGAAGTACGGCAGGTCGAACCGGCGGGCCAGCGCCCCGATCTCACCGAGTTTGGGGTACGACTCCTCGGCGCCCACGACCGACACGGGCACCACCGGGGCCCCGGTCCGCACGGCGGTCGCCGCGAACCCGGGGCTGAAGGGCCGCAGCCGGTAGCGCTGCGAGAACGGTTTGCCGACCCCGCCGATGCCCTCCGGGAACACGGCGACGAGGTGTCCGGCCGCCAGCCGGTCCCGGCCCAGGGTCGGATCGTCGGTGAAGGCCTCGTGCCGGCGGGCGTACGCGGCCAGCGGCGGCAGCCGGAAGGCGACCTCGGCGGCGTAGACGTGCACCGGCCGGCGCAGTTCGCGGCGGAGGATCCGGTGCAGGACGAAGGCGTCGAGCGCCCAGGCACCGGAGTGGTTGGCGACCAGGAGGGCGGGTCCGGAGGCCGGCACGTGCTCCAGGCCCGACACCTCGGCCCGGAAGTAGTCGTCGGCCAGCCAGGCCAGCACGCCTTCCACCAGGTCGGTGCCGAGACATTCCCAGGGGTCCGCGGACGCGTCCCCCGCGCCCGCCGTCCCCGCTGCCCCCGTGGCCTGTGGTGCTTCCGTTGCTTCCGTTGCTTCCGTTGCTTCCGTCACAAAGTCCCACTTTCTGCTGAAAGTGGGGCGCCGCAAGACTAAAGGTGCCATTGAGGTGGTCTCTCTCTCCCTAGCGCCCGATCTCCGGGCGGCGTCCAGGGAAAGGCCCGCCATGAGTACCTCTGCGTCCCCCGCGACCGCGGATCTGATCACCGGCCTGCTCGTCGACCGCTTCGAGGTCGACCCGGCCGCGATCCGGGCCGACGCCCGGATGACCGACCTGCTCGCCGACTCGCTGATGGTGGTCGAGATGGCCATCACGCTCAAGGACGAACTGGGCGTCAGCGCCTCCGAGGACGACCTGCGCGGGCTCACCTTCGGCGAGTTCGCCGCCCGCGTCGACGCGGCCCGCGCCGGATGACGTGGGACACCGCCGTCACGGTGACGGGCCTCGGCCTGGTCACCGCGGCCGGGCCGGACACGGAGAGCACCTGGACGGCGGTGCGCGAGGGCCGCTCGACCGCGCGGCCCGATCCGCGCCTGCACGGCCTGCCGGCCTCCCTGAGCTGCCGCGTCGCCGACGTGGAGGGACTGCGCCCCCGCACCCCCGGCGCCGCACACCTCGATCCCGCGGCCCGCATGGGTCTCGCCGCCGTCACCCAGGCCCTGGAGGCGGCCAAGCTCGATCCCGCCGCGTGGGACCCGGCCCGCGTCGCCGTCGTGACCGGCCACTCCGTCGCCGGGCTGCACACGGAACAGAGCGCCGCCGCGCGCTTCGCCGCCGACGGCCCCACAAGCGTCTCCCCGTACTTCCTGACCGGTTACCTGCCCAACATGGTGTGTGCGGCCATCTCGCTGCACCTCGGCGTGACCGGGCCGACTCTGAACGTCGCGACGGCGTGCGCCTCGGGTGCCACCGCTATCGGCACGGCTCGCGACCTGCTCGCCTCCGGCCAGTGCGACATCGCCGTGGTCTGCGGCGCGGACGCGGCGGTCACACCGCTCATGGTGACCGGCTTCGCCCAGCTGCGGGCCCTGTCGGACCGGGCCTCGCGCCCGTTCGACGCGGCCCGCGACGGGTTCGTCATCGCGGAAGGGGCGGGCGCCCTGGTCCTGGAGCGCCCCGCGCACGCGGCCGCCCGCGCGGCGCCCCGCCTCGCCCGGCTCCTCGGCTACGGCGCGAGCAGCGACGCCCACCACCTGGTGGCCCCGCACCCCGAGGGGCGCCACGCCGAACGGGCCCTGCGTGCCGCGCTCGCCGAGGCCGGGGCCGCCCCCGGCGACGTGGACCACGTCAACGCGCACGGGACGTCCACCCCGCGCGGCGACGCGATGGAGGCCGCCGTCCTGGCCCGGGTCCTCCCGCACCGGCCACCGGTCACCTCGGCCAAGGGGGCGCTGGGCCACACGCTGGGCGCCGCCGGTGCGATCGAGGCGGCCCTGACCGTCCTGGCCCTGCGCGCCGACCTCGTACCGCCAACGGCGGGCCTGACCGAGCAGGACCCGGCGCTCGACATCGACGTGGTCGCCGGCCGGGCCCGTCCCGTCTCCTCCGCCGTCGCGGTCAGCACCTCCTTCGGCTTCGGCGGGCACAACGCGGCGCTGGTGCTGGCCCGCGACTGAGGCGCCGCCCGCGCCCCGCGGCCCCGCGACCCGGGTGGGGCGGGGAGTGGCAGAGTGGGAAGGCACTCGTCGACCCGCCCAGGAGGTTTCCCCCGCATGCGTCTGCTGCTCATCCGGCACGGTCAGACCCCGTCCAATCTCAAGCACCTCCTGGACACGGCCGAGCCGGGGCCCGGGCTGACCTCGCTCGGCCTGGAGCAGGCCGCCGCCCTGCCGGACGCGCTGGTGTCGGAGAAGATCGACGCGCTGTACGTGTCCACGCTGGTGCGCACGCAGCTCACCGCGGCCCCGCTGGCGGCCGCGACCGGCCTGGAGCCGCAGGTACGGGCGGGGATCCGGGAGCTGGTCGCCGGGGATCTGGAGATGCGCGGCGACGAGGAGGCCGCGGCGCTCTACCTGCGCACCGCCTTCGCCTGGGCGGCGGGGGACGTGGAGCGCAGGATGCCCGGCGGTGAGAACGGCACGGAGGCGCTGGGCCGGTTCGACGCCGTCGTCGCCGAGGCGGCGGAGTCCGGCGCGCGGACGGTGGCCCTGGTCAGCCACGGCGCCGCGATCCGCACCTGGGTGGCCGCGCGGTCCGGCAACGTCGACGTCGACTACGCCGCGCGGCACGCCCTCGCCAACACCGGCATCGTAATCCTCTCCGGCTCACCCGACGAGGGCTGGCAGGTCCTGCTGTGGGAGGGCGCCTCCCTCGGCCCGCACCCCGGGACGCCGGGCCCGGACGACCCGGCGGGCTCGGCCGTCTCCGTCTGACCGGCCCGCGCCCGGGCGTCCGCAAGCGGGTGCCCGGCCGGGTGGCTCAGCCGGCCGCCCGGTGCAACGTGGTCCGTCCCAGGCGGGGCTCCGCGCGTGCGGCGAGGACCGTGACGCGGACGCGGCGCGCGGTGACGGGCGCGGCCAGCGGCAGGATCCGCTGGTGGCCGATGGTGGTCCCGGCGGCGATCTGACGCCAGGCGCCGCCGGCCTCGGCCTCCACGGCGAACTCCGCCACCCGCTGCCCGTGTTCGATGTCCTCGCGCACCACGACCCGGTCGAAGGTGGTCGTCCCGTCGGCGTTCTTCGCCGCCGGCCGCCCGTACACCTCCCGTACGCGCCGCCCGAAGGCGGTCAGTTCGGTGACGTCCGCGGCGTCGATGGTCCCCGCCTTCGAGGGCGGCACGTTGAGCAGCAGGGTCGTGTTGTGTCCGACGCTCTTCTCGTACAGGTCGAAGAGCTGGGCCGCCGTCTTCGGCTGCTCGCCGGGGTGGTGGAACCAGCCAGGCCGGTTGGAGACGTCGGCCTCGGCGGGGAACCAGGACAGATGGGTCACGCCGGGCTCGGTCAGCCGGGCACGGGAGCCGATGTCGGCGGCCGACGGGCCGTGCGGCAGCAGCCATTCGCCGTGGTACGTCCATGGGTCGGCGGTGGTCGGGACCACGCTCCACTCGGTCTCGCGGCCGATCCCGCTCTCGTTGCCGACCCAGCGGACCCCGTTCGGGCCGCCGAAGACCACCGTGTCCGGCGACAGCGCCTTGATCACCCGGAACCACTCGTCGAAGCGGTACTCCTGGGTGATCCCGGCGTCCGCCCACGGGTTGGCGCCGTCCAGCCAGAACTCGTCCAGCGGTCCGTACTCGGTGAACAGCTCGTAGACCAGGTTCAGGTAGTAGGCGTCGTAGTCGTTGACGTGCACGGTGAACGTCGGCAGCTTGCCCGACCGCACGGCGTCGGCCCGGTCGTCGCCCGGCACGAGGGTGGGGAGGGTGTGCTTGCGCACGGCGCTGCCGTTGCCGAACCGGCCGAGGCCGCTGGGGGCGCGGTCCCCGTCGGCGAGCGCCGTCAGCTCCACGGAGGTCAGCGTCCCGCCCTGGGCCTGCTTCTCGCGCAGCGACGCGATCCAGGTGGCGTGCCAGGCGTGCGGCAGCTCGGAGCCGTCGGAGGGAGAGAGGTAGATCCCCACCCGGAGTCCGTGGGCGCGGGCCGAGTCCACGTACCGGCGGACGATGTCCGGCCGGCCGGGGCTGTTGCGGATCGAGTGGGGCGTGTAGCGGCTGGGGAAGAGGGTGAACCCGTCGTGGTGCTTGGCGGTGATCATCGCCAGCTCGGCGCCCATGGCCCGGTACGTGCGGATCCACTGGTCGGTGTCGACGGCGGGCGGCGCGAAGGTCGCCTCGTCCTCGGCGCCCGATCCCCACTCGCGGTCGGTGAAGGTGTTCATCCCGAAGTGCGTGAACGCCGTGATCTCCCGCCGCTGCCAGGCCAGTTGTCCCTTTCTGGGGACGACGTGGGCGGCCTTGGCGACGATCTGCTCCGGCGTGTCCGCCGCCGAGACCGCGATGATCGGGGCGGGACGGACGCGGCCGCCACCGGTCACCGGTGCCGCCGCCGGGGCGGCGGTGGTGGCGTGCGCGCCGGTGCTGCCGAGAGCGGCGGTCACGGGGGCGGCCCCCAGAGCACCGAGGATCTGACGGCGAGACGACATCTTCCCTCCAACGGAGACATTGCTCGGACCTCTTCGCAGTGTTCCGGGGAATCATGACGCAATGACGCGCTGGAGGTAAGGGAGCCGACAGCAGAGATCCTATGTATTCCAGGGGCCACGCCCGTGTCGGCGGTGCCGCCGAACGCGTCCGACGCCGTCAGCGCTGCAGGGTCAGCAGGCCCGGACGGTAGGGCAGGAGGCCGTAGTCGCCGCCGGAGCCGGGGCTCCGCCCCTGGTACAGGAACTGGAGGTGGCAGGGGTCGACGGTCATCGTCTGGTCGGGGCCGGTGCGGATCAGCTCGCCATGGCTGATGTCATTGGTCCAGGTGGCGCCGCTGTTGGCCTTGCCGGCGAAGGGATTGCTCTCGGTCGCGGCCTGGGGTGTCCAGGAGCCGTTCAGGCTGGTGGCCGTGAACGAGCGGAAGAAGCGGCCCTGCGAGCCGATCGCCTCGACGATCATGAGGTAGCGGTTCTGGCCCTGCAGCTTGTAGACCTGCGGGGCTTCGAAGAGGTTGTTGGTCGTATCGCTCATGACCACGGTCGAGGTGGCGCCGAAGCTGCCGGGGAAATTTCCGATCGGCAGGCCGGCCCGGTAGATCTTGCCGTTGTCACCGGCGAAGAACAGGTACATGTTCGTGCCGTCGCCGATGAGCGTCTGGTCGATGGGGCCCGTGCCGGAGCCGGAGATGGTTCCGGAGAAGAGTACCTGCGGGGACGACCAGCCGTTCGGGTCGGTGGGGTCGCTCGACGTCCGGTACGAGAAGGCGCTCCCGCCCCATTGATAGGTGAGCACCCAGATGTTCTTCGGCGCGAAGTAGAAGAGCGTGGGCGCGACGGTGGCGGCCGACATCGCGTTCTGGCCGGCCGAGGCCATCTGCGGCCAGTCATCGAACAGGCTGAAGTTCATCGAGCCCCAGCTCGTCCCCGTGTCGTGTGTCGTCGCGTAGACGAGTTGCCTGCCGTTGTAGGGGACGACGGTGAAGTCTTTGAGCGACACCCACCCCTGCCTGGGTTGGGCCAGCGCGCCCGTCGACGTCCAGCGGTAGGAGGAGGGAAGGTCGCACGGGGCGGAGGTGTCGTCGCCCACCTTGACCAGCTTCCACTGCTGGTTGGTGCCGCCCCAGTCGTCGTACTGGACGATGTTCGCGCTGTCGGCCGTGGCGGCGCCCTGCACTTCGAGGGCCTTGTTGCTGTGGCGCGAGATCAGCCGCACATAGCCGTCCGCGCTGTCGGCCAGCCGCCACTGCTGGTTGGCGGCGTTCAGGTCGGCCCACTGGACGATCGAACCGCCGTTCGCGGTGGACCAGTTGTAGACGTCCAGCACCTTGCCGGAGAGGCGGGACTTGATGCGGTAGTAACCGCCCCCGGAATCGACGAACTGCCACTGCTGCTGGCTCTGGTCGTTCCTGGACCACTGGGTGATGCGGGCGCCGTCACCGGTCGCCATGTTGTAAACGTCCAGTGCCTTACCACTGTTGCGATTGACCAGCACGTACGAGGCATTGGTGTCCACCGTCGCCGCCTGGGCGGGCTGGGCACCGAGGACGGCGGCCACGAGTAGCAGCGGTGACAGAACGGTGAACAAGCGTCTGAGCAGCCGTCGTAGGTGGGCCGAGGACGGATGACGAGACCGCATCAAAGGGCTCCTTGGGGGTGTGGGGTGACCCGGTACAGCGGACCGGCCGTGCGAGGCGGGGCGGGGCGAGACCAGATCCGAAAAACTTTCGGAAGCTTTTCGGGATTCCGTGACGCCACAAGCTAGAAATACGTGCCTCTGCGGTCAAGCCCTCTCACGGATCTGTCTGCAAACAGCGGGTCGCTTGGGGAACCAAGGCCCGGCAGTTTCGGCCGACATGAGGAAACATTTTCCGTGCGGGCGTACCCCTCGCCCCGTCGGAAGCCCCGGCGGCGGTCCGGGCCGCCACCGGGGGCGGCCGACTTCTATTACGGCGAGATGGAGATGCGCCGCC
The DNA here is from genome assembly GCF_040611655.1 of Streptomyces sp. NPDC006552. NCBI lineage: Bacteria > Bacillati > Actinomycetota > Actinomycetes > Kitasatosporales > Streptomycetaceae > Streptomyces > Streptomyces sp. NPDC006552. The sequence goes on along the minus strand of NZ_JBEXOS010000009.1, from coordinate 128,026 downwards.
ACGCCGACGACATTCCGCCCAGCGAGCGGAGCCTCCTGACGGCCTACTGGATCGTGTCCGGTTACGGGATGCGTGCCTCCCGGGCGCTCCTGTGGCCCGGCGTCGCCATGTTCGCCACCATCATCGGGCCCCAGGACGCGCGAGCCCATCTCGATACAGGTGCCTGCCGTCGTCAGGTCCTGGTCGAGGCGCTCGCCGGTGAACCGGTCGCTGGTGGGGCTCCGCGGATCGTCCTTGCCGGCCATGAAGGCGACGCGACCTCCCCTGCGGGGACGGTGCCGTACGCCTCTTGCCGCGGAGTCTCCTGGGGGAGCCCCACGCCCATCAACAGGCGCACGGTCGGGGCCAGGGCGTGCCCTTGCTTCAACTGCCCGCGGCCGACCGCCCCTGCCCCGGGCCCCTAAGGGCAGCCCAGTGAGCGACGTCGGCGGTGCCGTCCGCGAACGGCAGTCCCTTCCGTGCGGCGCGAGCCAGCAGGACATCGGCCTGGGAGGCCACCACGGTCCGGTGTGCGCCCGTCTCGGCTGCCCCACCACCCCCGCCAACCTTCGCTCGATCACCGCGTCCTGGCAGCGAAGACCGGACACCGGACACGCCGGCGCCAGATCCCCCGTCCTCGTAGTCAGCGGAACAGGCGGAAGAACCCGCGCACCTGCTCGACCAGCGACACCGGCTGCTCCAGCGCGGCGAACGCGACGTCCCCCTGCGGGGACGGTGCCGTACGCCTCTTGCCGCGGAGTCTCCTGGGGGAGCCCCACGCCCATCAACAGGCGCACGGTCGGGGCCATGGCGTGCCCTTGCGTCAACTGCCCGCGGCCGACCGCCCCTGCCCCGGGCCCCTAAGGGCAGCCCAGTGAGCGACGTCGGCGGTGCCGTCCGCGAACGGCAGTCCCTTCCGTGCGGCGCGAGCCAGTAGGACATCGGCCTGGGAGGCCACCACGGTCCGGTGTGCGCCCGTCTCGGCTGCCCCACCGCTCCACCTGCCTTCGATCCATCCCCGCGCCCCCGTCCTCGTAGTCAGCGGAACAGGCGGAAGAACCCGCGCACCTGCTCGACCAGCGACACCGGCTGCTCCAGCGCGGCGAAGTGGCCGCCACGCGGCAGCTCCTCGAACCAGCGCAGGTCAGTGAAGCGCAACGCGGCCTCCCGCCTCGACGGGCGGCTGATGTCGCGCGGGTAGACCGACAGCCCGGAGGGCGCGGTCACCTTGTCCCGGAAGCCGGCGAAGCTCTCCCAGTACAGGCGCGCCGACGACGTGGCCGACGCGGTGAACCAATAGACCGAGATCTCGTCGAGGATCGTCTGCCGCGCCAACGCGTCCTCGGGATGGCCGTCGTTGTCCGTCCACGCCCAGAACTTCTCGGCGATCCAGGCGGCCTGCCCCGCCGGGGAGTCGGTGAGGGCATAGCCGAGCGTCTGCGGCCGGGTCGCCTGGATCGCCGAGTAGCCCCGGCCGGTGCGCCGCATCTCCTTCTCGGCCTCGAGATTGGCCAGCTCCGCGGGCGTCGGGTCGTCGAACGTGCCCGCCGCCACGGATCCCAGGTTCAGGTGGACGGCGGCGACCCGCTCGGGCGCGACCTCGCCGAGCGCCCCGGTCACCGCCGATCCCCAGTCGCCGCCCTGCGCGCCGTACCGTTCGTAACCCAGCGAGGTCATCAACGTGTCCCAGGCGCGCGCGGTGCGGGTGACGCCCCACCCGGTCGTCGACGGCTTGTCGCTCCAGCCGTATCCGGGCAGCGACGGCGCGACCACGTGGAACGCGTCCGCCGGGTCACCGCCGTGCGCGCGCGGGTCGGCCAGCGGGCCGAGGACCTCCAGGAACTCAAGCACGGACCCGGGCCAGCCGTGTGTGAGCACGAGCGGGAACGCGTCGGGTTCCGGCGAGCGGAGGTGCAGGAAGTGGATGCCAAGACCGTCGATCGTGTCGCGGTACTGCGGGAACGCGTTCAGCCGCTCGGCGAACCCGAAGTCGTACTCCTCGGCCCAGCTGCGACACAACTCCTGCGCGTAGGCCAGCGGCAGACCCTGCGACCAGTCGTCCACCGGCTCGCGCTCGGGCCAGCGTGTCCGCCGCAAACGTTCCCGCAGGTCCGCGATCTCGGCTTCGGTGACGGTGACCTGGAACGGCTCGGCGGGCACGGCAAGGCTCCTTACTGGTCGCGGTGGTGTCGGATCAGACGCGGGTGGCCTGTCAGCGCGCGCCCGCGCACTCAGTCAGAGGCGAGGAGTTCGGCCAGCCGGAGGGTGTCTTCGAGGTAGCGGTCGTAGGGGAATCCGGCGGCGACGAGTGCGGCCCGGAACTCCTCGTCGAGCGGCTTTCCTGTGGTGTGGAAGGCTTTCCGGCCGGCGTCGGTGAGGCGGACCAGCCGCCGCCGCGCGTGTTCGGGATCGACGGCGATCTGCACCAGGCCGTCCGCCCGCAGGGGGCGCAGCGCCCGGCTGATCGCCGGGTCGGAGACGGACAGGGCCTGCGCGAGCCGGTGCTGCGTCGTCGGCTCGATCTCCTCCAGCGTACCCAGCAGCCGGATCTGACTGTAGGTCAGGCCGTCAGAGCCATCGGAGCGCCGCCGGGCCGCCTCGCCCAGCAGCATGACCACGCGGTGCAGCAGATCTGCGAGTCCGTTGTCCACAGCACCACTGTACCTGACTATTGCGAGGTTAATATTAACCTGTTAAGACTGAATCATGAGTAACCTCTCCTACCTCGCGCAGTCCGCGTTCCCGCTCGTGTGGCTTCTGGTGCCGGCCGCGGGGGCCTTCATCCGGACCCGCCACGCACCCTCCCCGCGGCAGGCGCTGGAAACCTGGCAGCGCTGGTGGGCCATCGGCGCCTTCGGCTGCGGCAGCCTGTGGATGACGGTCGCGTTTCTCGGCGCCCCGGACGTCATGGCCACGGCGATCGGCTTCGAGCGGACGCCCTTCATGTTCGAGATAGCCTTCGCCAACCTCGGGCTGGCCGTCATGGGGTTCCGGGCAGCCTCGGCGTCCGCACGCGAGCGCATCACCATCGGGCTCGGCGGCGGGATGTTCCTCTGGGGAGCCCTGGCCGGCCACGTCTACCAGTGGTTCGCATGCGGTGACCACTCCCCCGGCAACACCGGCGGAGTCCTCCTCAACGACCTCTTGGTCCCGGCGGTCATGATCATCCTGGCCGTACGTTCCCGGCGCCTGGAACCGGCCACGCGAGCCGCCGCAGTCTGACCTCCCGGACCGCCCCGTTGCCTGTCGGAATCGTCCGTCAGGCGGAATACTCTGCTGGTATGAGCGAGCGAGGGATGCAGGAGCCGACGCTGCTGTTGCTGACGGCACTGGCCAATGCGCCGCGTCACGGGTACGCCATCGCCCAGGAGGTCAAGGCCATGACCGAGGGCCGGGTGGTGCCGCGTACCGGGGCTCTGTACGGAGCACTGGACCGGCTCCTGGCGGAAGGGCTGATCCAGGTGGAGCGTGAGGAGGTGGTGGGCGGCCGGGCGCGGCGCATTTTCGCTCTGGCTCCTGCCGGGCGGGAGAGGCTGGCGGCGGAGGCGGAGCGGCTGGCTGCCACCGCGCGGGAGGTCAGGCGGCGGCTGGCCGACGGTGCGACGGCGCTGACGTGATCGACCTCCTGCTCCGCCTGTATCCGGCCGCCTACCGGGCTGCTCACGGGCAGGAGATCGTCGATGTGCACCGGGAGATGACGGCGGGCATGGCGCGCGCCGTGCGGCTGCGTGCGGATGCCGACCTGGCGGCGCACGCTCTGCGGGTCCGGCTGAGGCTGGACTCGGCGTCACCCCTGGGCAGGTTGTTCGCCCTGGCCGCCCCGTTCGCGTTGGCGGCCGCCGCGGTGGGCAGTGGGCTGCGACTGACCCGCTGGTACGCCGGGCTCGTTCTCTCGCCGGCCCCGGTGTGGGTCCAGCTGTCCGCGATGGACGGTGCGTGGGCCCTGTACTTGCTGCTCTCCCTGCTGGTGTGCGTCGGCGCGATCATCGCCTTGACCGGCCGCTGGGCGCTGGGCACGGGCGTGGCCGTGTGCGGGCTGTCGGGGACGATGGTGCAGTCGGTGCTCGCCTCCCCCTTGTACGGCGCGGGGGTGGCCGTTCCCGCCTCGGCCCTGCTGAGCGTCGCCGCGGTCCTGGCCTGCCCTCCGGATCGACGCGGTGACAGGCGGCTGTCCACGGCCGCTGGAGCCATGGCCGCCGTGGCATGGTTCCCCGTCGTGGCCGTGGACACCAGGGCCTTCGGCGTGACCACGGATTACGGCGCCTGGCCTCTACTGGTCCTCGCCTCCACCGGGGCGGCGCTCGCCCTGCGCGCCCGGTCCTCAGGTCTGCGCGAGATCGGCGCGATGGCCCTGGCCTCCCCGCCGCTGATCGCCTACGCCTATACGGACGCCTGGCTTGCACCCTTGCCTGTCCTCGGCATCTTGCTCTGCCTGCCGGTCGCGGTCATGCTCACCGCGTTCTTCCAGGCTGTGCGCCGAGGCTGACCCGGTCTCCTCATGTCGGCCGGCCGCCGCATCGCTGATGGGCTCGGCACGGGCCTCACGTCCTCAGGTCCTCACGTCCTCACGTCCTCACGCAGGGCGTACGGCATCGGCCGGTTGTCATAGTCAGTTGAGATGAATACTCTCTCTCGTGTTCTATCCGTGCGTGTTGCCCGGGTCGGGCCAACCATGTGATCCCCGATGCCCGCAGTGGGGAGGGTGCGGCGATCCCGAGGTTCCTCCGAGGAGAGAAGACCACCGAGTTGCCGTTCACCCTGTCGCATCCCGCCGCGGTGCTGCCGCTGCTGCGTCGCCCGTTCGTTCCGGCGGCACTGGTCGCCGGCGCGGTGGCACCCGACGTCCCGTACTTCCTGACCGTCCTTGGCGTGTCCGGGAGCAGCCCCGAGGACTGGTACGGGCCGCTCCTGAACGCCACGCAGACCCACTCCCCCGCCGGCCTGCTGCTCAGCCTGCCCTCCGCCCTCGGCCTGGTCGCCGCCCACCGGATGCTGCGCGCACCGATCACAGCGCTGCTCCCGCGCGGGCTCCGCATACCCGGACCCGAACCGGCAGCCGGCCTGCCGGCGAAGGCCCGGTACACCATGTGGCTGCTGATCTCCGCTGTGCTCGGTATCGCCTCGCATGTGGTGTGGGACTCCTTCACCCACGGCGACGGCTTTCTGGTCACGCACATGGAGCCGCTGCGTGCCTCGGCTCCCGGCGGCCTGACGGTTGCCCGGTTGTTGCAGTACGCGAGCACGGTCGTCGGCCTGACCGCCGTCGGACGGCACCTCTGGCGACGCCGGACCCGACTGCGGCCCCGCGCCGGTACCGACAACGGCGACCGCCTGACCCCCCTCGCACGGTGGGGCGTGCTGATTCTGCTGGTGGCGGCCCCCGTGCTGGGCGGTGCCGCGAACGCCGCGAGCGACTTCAACGCCTACCGCTTCGTGACCGACGTGGACTACAGCCGCCCGACCACCGTCGACCTGGGCGACGGCGCGAGCGACACCAGCTATCCGTCCAGAACCGTCCCAGCCCCGTGGGGTGCCCTCGCCGAAGGTGTACTGACCGGTGCCGCCAAGAGAGCCGGCGCCTCATTCACGGCCGCCTTGCTGCTGTACGGCGCGGCCTGGCACATCGGTGCCGGGTCGCGCCGGTCGGCCAAGGGCGTGATCCAGCGGCGCTGATTCGACCTGCGTGCTTTCGAACCAGGGGATCGGGGTGACGGCCCCGCGACGGTTCGGACAACGGGGTGCGGGCGATCACGGGGTCGGACCGACGGCACCGCTCCTCGCTTCTTCTCCCTGACAAGTCCGGTAGCCATCTACCCACTCCCGCTCCTCTGCGGGCCGGCGAGGCGATGCGCGGGCGGCGATGCGCAGCCACTGTCGGGACCCCGCACGCTCCGCACGCCCCGTTGCCCTCGACCCGCCTCGCCAAGGAGACCCCAGAGGGTGCCCCGCGCGTGGCCTCCGCAGATACTGGCGTAGGACCGACAACCGCAGACCGCCTACACCTGACACCCCGTCACCAATGTCGGCATCGGGTCGGCATCAGTCCCGCGCAACACCGCCCCAGCCCGACGTCACCCGGAGGTACTGATGAAAATGCTGATCAACGTGGCCGAGTCCGTGGTCGCCGACGCCCTGCGCGGAATGGCGGCCGCCCACCCCGAGTTGACCGTGGACGTCGACAACCGGGTGATCCTGCGCCGGGACGCGCCGGTGGCCGGGAAGGTGGCGCTGGTGTCGGGCGGCGGGTCCGGGCACGAGCCGTTGCACGGCGGGTTCGTGGGGCCCGGGATGCTCTCGGCGGCCTGTCCGGGTGAGGTGTTCACCTCGCCCGTGCCCGATCAGATGGTGCGGGCCGCCGCCGCGGTGGACAGCGGGGCGGGCGTGCTGTTCATCGTGAAGAACTACACCGGCGACGTGCTCAACTTCGACATGGCCGCCGAACTCGCCGAGGACGAGGGCATCCAGGTCGCCAAGGTGCTGGTCAACGACGACGTCGCGGTGGTCGACAGCCTGTACACCGCCGGGCGGCGCGGGACCGGCGCGACCCTGTTCGTGGAGAAGATCGCGGGCGCCGCCGCCGAGGAGGGGCAGCCGCTGGAGCGGGTCGAGGCGCTGGCCCGGCAGGTCAATGAGAGCGCGCGCAGTTTCGGGGTGGCGCTGAGCGCGTGCAGCACACCCGCCAAGGGGTCGCCGACCTTCGATCTGCCCGCCGGGGAGCTGGAGTTGGGCATCGGCATCCACGGCGAGCCGGGGCGCGAGCGGCGTTCCATGATGACGTCCGGGGAGATCGCCGACGTCGCCGTCCACGCCGTCCTGGAGGACCTGAACCCGACGAGCCCCGTGCTCGTCCTCGTCAACGGCATGGGGGCGACCCCGCTCCTGGAGCTGTACGGGTTCAACGCGGAGGTCCAGCGGGTGCTCGGCGAGCGCGGCGTGCCCGTCGCCCGCACCCTCGTCGGCAACTACGTCACGTCCCTCGACATGGCCGGCGCCTCTGTCACCCTGTGCCAGGTGGACGAGGAACTGCTGCGCCTGTGGGACGCGCCGGTCAGCACGGCCGGCCTGCGCTGGGGCAGGTGAGCGCGGGCACCCTCGTCCCCGTACCTACCACGCAAGGAGACCATGTGCTCGACACCGACTTCTTCCGGCGCTGGATGGCGGCGACCGCGGTGGCGGTGGACCGCGAGGCCGCCCGGCTCACCGAACTCGACTCGCCGATCGGCGACGCGGACCACGGCAGCAACCTGCAGCGCGGCTTCACCGCCGTACGGGCCGTGCTCGACAAGGACGCGCCCGACACGCCGGGGGCGGTGCTCACCACGGCCGGGCGGCAGCTGATCTCGACGGTGGGCGGGGCGTCGGGGCCGTTGTACGGGACGCTGCTGCGGCGTACCGGCAAGGCGCTCGGCGACGCGGCGCAGGTGAGCGAGGCCGACCTCGCCGGGGCGCTGCGGGCCGGGGTGGACGCCGTGGCCGGGCTCGGCGGTGCGGCGCCCGGAGACAAGACGATGCTGGACGCACTGGTGCCCGCGGTGGAGGCACTGGAGGACGGCGGCTTCGCCGCGGCGCGCTCCGCCGCCGACCACGGCGCGCAGGCGACGGCTCCGCTCCAGGCCCGCAAGGGCCGCGCCAGTTACCTGGGCGAGCGCAGCATCGGCCACCAGGATCCCGGCGCCACGTCGTCGGCGCTGCTCATCGGCGCGCTGGCCGAGGCCGCCGGGGACGCGTCGTGAGCGCCGGCGCCGGTGTCGGCATCGTGCTCGTCTCGCACAGCAGGGACGTCGCCGAGTCCGTGGCGCGCCTGGCGGCGGGGCTCGCCGCGGGCGGGTCGACCGCTCCGGTGGCCGCGGCGGGCGGCACCGAGGACGGCGGCCTCGGTACGAGCGCGGAGCGGATCTCGGCTGCCGCCGCGGAGGTCGACCGCGGCGCGGGCGTCGCGGTCCTGGTCGACCTCGGCAGCGCGGTCCTCACCGTGAAGGCGCTGCTCGCCGAGGGCGACGAACTCCCGGAGGGCACCCGCCTGGTGGACGCCCCGTTCCTGGAGGGCGCGGTGGCCGCCGTGGTCTCCGCCTCCGCGGGAGCGGACCTGGACGCGGTCGTGGCGGCGGCCTCGGAGGCGTACACGTACCGCAAGGAGTGAGGAGCGCCCGCGCGCGCAGCGGTCCGGGGTCCTCGCCTCCAACTCCGGTGCGCGCGCGGCGCGGTCCCGTCGCCTTCTCTTGCGCCGCCCTCTTGATGGGGACCCGCCCCTCGTGCCATACAGGAGACCGGGCCAACAGGTCTGAACCAATCCGGTTCGTTCTCCGAGCGGAAGGCACGCCGTGCGACGCGTTCCCCCACGCACTCTGCTCCCCCAAGCCGCCTGCGCCGCCGCGCTGTTGGCGGCGGTGACCGGCTGCGGGCTGCTCCCGGGCGGTGACGCCGGGGCCGCCGGGCCCGCCCTGTCCGAACCGGTCGGCGTCACGGCGCAGGCCGGCAGCGCCACCACCGTGCACGTCATGTGGAACCGCCCGGTGAGCACCACCGAGGTCACCGGGTACGAGGTCTTCCGCGGGTCGGTCCGCGTGAAGGAGCTGACGGCCCAGCAGCACATGGTGGACGTCAGCGGCCTGCGCGCGACGTCCCGGTACGTGTTCACGGTCCGCGCCCGCGGCAAGGACGGCGCCCTCGGCCCGGCGAGCCGCCGCGTCAGCGTCACCACCCCGGCCGCCGTCGCCGCGGACGGGCACGCGCCGGACCGGCCGGGCGGGCTGCGCGGGCGGGTGGACGGCGGGCGCGCCGTCTCCCTGTCGTGGCGGAAGGCGTCGGACGACCGCGGCGTGGTCTCGTACGACGTCTACCAGGGCACGACGAAGATCCACAGCGTCGGCGGGACGCGGACGCGGGCGCTGCTGACCGGGTTGCGGCCCGGCACCGCCTACACGTTCCGCGTGCGGGCGCGGGACGCCGCCGACAACGTCTCCGCCGCCAGCGATCCGGTGCGGCTGACGACGGCGCGGGGCCCGGACGAGGGCGCCGGGACCGCGCCGCAGGGGTTCCGCGCCACGACGCGGCGGGCGGACAAGGCGTACTACATCGATCTCGCCTGGACGGCGCCGCAGACCGGGGGTGACGTCCCGGCGTACCAGGTGTACCTGGACGGGAAGCAGGCGACGACCGTGATGTGGGGCGAGAGCGCGCCGAAGGACAAGGCGACGTACAGCTTCTACATCGGCGAGACGGCGGGGGCCCGGCACCGGGTCAGGATCCGGGGGCAGCTGCCGGACGGGACGTGGGGCGCGTTCTCGCCGGAGCGGACGGTCACGACGGGGCAGTAGGCGCCCGCGCCGCCACGAGCGGGCCGGACGGCGTCCGGTGTCACCTGGCCGGACCCCGTCCGCGTGCGTGCGCCGGCGCCGGCGTGTGGGGTGGGCGCAGGCAGCGCGGGCTTTGCCGACTCGGGCGGGGCACGGGACGAACCGCCTCCCGCGCCGCCGGAGAGCAGAGACCATGCGTACCCCTTCACTCCTCGCCCGGCGCGCTCTCACCGTCGCGGCCGCCGCCGCGCTCCCCCTGGCCGGTGCGGCGCCGTCCCTCGCCGCGGGGGTCGACGTGACGGCCGACGGTTCCACGGTGACGGCCACCACGACCGCGTGCCCGCACGGCGGCGACGCCACGCTCCTGGACTCCGGCCAGGCCGACTTCACGCAGGGCAGGCGGGCGACGCTCGTCTCCGGCCGGGCCGTCTGGCAGGGGCTCGGCCCGGGGACGTACCAGACAGTGGTCATCTGCTCCGACGGGTCGACCCTCGGGCCGGTGCCGGTGACCGTCACCGCGCGCCCGGCCACCGCCCCGGTCTCCCACCCGGCCGGCGGGGTGCGGGGCGGGCTCGGCGGCACGGTCCGGGACACCGGGACGCTCACCCTCGCCGTGGGCGGCGCGCTGGTCGCCGTCGCCTCGGTCGGCGCGGCCTGGTACCTGCGGCGCCGGGCCCTCGGACGGCACGGCTGACCGGCGGCCACACCCTGGTGCCGACGCCCCCTTGTCGGCGCGACGCGGCGCGGCTTACCGTCCCCGGAGCCGTGTGATCGTCCGCGAACATCCGTGGGGGCAGCGTGAGTTCAGGTCCGGTGGGGGTCGCCGTCGTCGGGGCGGGCGTGATCAGCAAGCAGTACCTGAGCACACTGTCCGGCTTTCCGGACGTACGCGTCCTCGCCGTCGCCGATCTCGACGTGACCCGGGCCCGGGCCGCGGCGCGCGCCCATGACGTACCGCTCGCCGGCGACCTGGCGACGGTGCTCGCCGAGCCGGCGGTCGAGCTGGTGGTGAACCTGACGGTGCCGGCGGCGCACGTGGAGGTGGCGCGGGCGGCGCTGCGGGCGGGCAAGCACGTGTACAGCGAGAAGCCGATCGCGCTGCTGCCCGCCGAGGCCGGCAAGCTCCTGGAGGAAGCGGCCGAGCGGGGGCTGCTGATAGGCGGCGCCCCCGACACGTTCCTCGGCGCGGGCCTGCAGTCCGCGCTGCGGACGGTCGGCGCCGGGCACATCGGGGCGCCGGTCGCCGCGTCGACGGCCGTATGCAGCCTCGGCCCCGAGGGCTGGCATCCGGACCCGGCCTTCTTCTACCAGCCGGGCGCGGGTCCGCTCTTCGATCTGGGGCCGTACCACCTGACGGCCCTTGTGGCCCTCTTCGGCGGGGTGGAGCGGGTCGCCGCGTCGGTCCGGCGGGCCCGCGAGGACCGGGTCTCCGGGGCGGGCCCGGCGGCCGGCCGGTCGTTCCCCGTCGCCGTCCCGACCCATGTCTCGGCGCTGCTCGACTTCGCCTCGGGGCCGGCGGCGACCTCCGTGTTCAGCTGGGACTCGGCGCACCCGCACATCCACTTCGAGGTGATCGGCACGGAGGGCACGCTGGCGCTGCCCGACCCCAACACGTTCCGCGGGCCGCTGCGGCTGCGCCCCAACGGTGCCGCCGAGTGGACCGGGCTGCCGGTGCGGGGCCGCACCGACGGCCGGGGCCTCGGCGTCGTCGACCTGGCCCGCGCGATCCGCACGGGCGAGCGGCCGCGGGCCTCGGGGGCGCTCGCGCTGCATGTGCTGCAGACGATGGCGGCGGTGCCGGAGTCGGCGGCGCGCGGGGAGTTCACGCGAGTGGCGACCCAGGTGGTGCCGCCCGCGCCGCTGCCGGCGGAGTGGGATCCGACGGCCGCGACGCTCTGAGCGCGTCGGTCACGGGCCGGACGGGCTCGCGGAGAGGTCGGCCAGCGTCCGTTCCAGCCACTCCACCCAGAACGTCTCCAGGGCGATCCCGGCCCCCAGCACCGCGTGCTGCAACCGGTCGGGCATGGTGTCCTTCTCCGGCGGGAAGTCCCGCACCTCGATGGCCCGGTAGGTCTCCAACTGCCGCCGGTGCAGATCGAGATGGCGGCGCAGCTCGGCGTCGATGCCGTCCGTGCCGACCACCGCGGCGGAGCGCAGCCGCAGCAGCAGCGGGTCCCGCATCGCCTTGGGGTCCTGCGGGGCGGCCGTCCACCGGGCCAGCTCGGCGCGGCCGCCGGGCAGCACCTCGTACTCCTTCTTCTGGCCGCGTGCGGGGACCTGCGGGGTCAGCGCCCGGATCAGCCCCTCGCGCTCCAGCCGGCCCAGCTCGCGGTAGATCTGCTGGTGGGTCGCGGACCAGAAGTAGCCGAACGACTTGTCGAAGCGGCGGGTCAGTTCGAGCCCCGACGACGGCTTCTCCAGGAGGGCCGTGAGGATCGCGTGCGGCAGTGACATGGGCCCAGCGTATGTGGCGAAGGGCGGTCACGTGGCCGGCGGGCCCGGCCGCGTGACCGCCCGGTCTCAGAGGGCCGCGGCGACCTCGGTGCCCTGCTTGATGGCGCGCTTGGCGTCCAGTTCGGCCGCGACGTCGGCGCCGCCGATCAGGTGCGGGGTGCGTCCGGCGGCGACGAGGTCGTCGTAGAGGGAGCGCCTCGGTTCCTGGCCCGCGCACAGGACGACCGTGTCGACGGGGATCAGCGTGGGCTCGCCGTCGACGGTGAGGTGCAGGCCGGCGTCGTCGATCCGGTCGTAGGTGGCGCCCGCGATCATCGTGACACCGCGGTGGCGCAGTTCGGTGCGGTGGATCCAGCCGGTGGTCTTGCCGAGGCCCGCGCCGACCTTGGATGTCTTCCGCTGGACGAGGTGCACCTGGCGCGGCGGCGCGGGGCGCTCGGCGCGGGTGAGGCCGCCGCGGCCCGCGTACTCCATGTCGACGCCCCACAGCCGGAAGTACGTCGCCGGGTCCTGGCTGGCCTTCTCGCCGCCGTCGGTGAGGTACTCGGCGACGTCGAACCCGATGCCGCCGGCCCCGATGACGGCGACGCGGTCACCGACGGGGGCCTGGTCGCGCAGGACGTCGAGGTAGCCGACGACGCTGGGGTGGTCGACGCCGTCGATGGCGGGGACGCGCGGGCTGACGCCGGTGGCGACGACGACCTCGTCGTAGGCGTCCAGGTCGGCGGCGTCGACGTGGGCGTTCAACTCCACGCGGACGGCGTGCTGTTCGAGCTGGTTGCGGAAGTAGCGCAGGGTCTCGTCGAACTCCTCCTTGCCGGGCACCCGGCGCGCGACGTTCAGCTGGCCGCCGATCTCGGCGGCGGCGTCGAAGAGGGTGACGTCGTGGCCGCGTTCGGCGGCGGAGACGGCGCAGGCGAGGCCGGCGGGGCCGGCGCCGACGACGGCGACGCGCTTGCGGGTCCTGGTGGGCGCCAGGACGAGTTCGGTCTCGTGGCAGGCGCGCGGGTTGACCAGGCAGGAGGTGATCTTGCCGCTGAAGGTGTGGTCGAGGCAGGCCTGGTTGCAGCCGATGCAGGTGTTGATCGCCTCGGGGCGGCCGGCGGCGGCCTTGTTCACGAACTCCGGGTCGGCGAGCATCGGCCGCGCGAGGGAGACCATGTCGGCGGCGCCGTCGGCGAGCAACTCCTCGGCGAGTTCCGGGGTGTTGATGCGGTTGGTGGTGACGAGCGGGATGGAGACCTCGCCCATGACCTTCTTGGTGACCCAGGTGTACGCCCCGCGCGGCACGGACGTCGCGATGGTGGGGATGCGGGCCTCGTGCCAGCCGATGCCGGTGTTGATGATCGTGGCGCCGGCCGCCTCGACCTCCTTGGCCAGGTGCACGACCTCCTCCAGCGTCGAGCCGCCGGGCACCAGGTCCAGCATGGACAGCCGGTAGATGACGATGAAGTCGGGGCCGACCCGCTCGCGGACGCGGCGCACGATCTCCAGGGGGAAGCGGACGCGGTTCTCGTAGGAGCCGCCCCAGCGGTCCGTGCGCCGGTTGGTGGGGGCGGCGATGAACTCGTTGACGAGGTAGCCCTCGGAGCCCATGATCTCGACGCCGTCGTACCCCGCGGCCCGGGCGAGTTCCGCCGCGCGGGCGAAGTCCTCGATGGTCTGCTCGACGTCGGCGTCGCTCAGCTCGTTCGGGACGAAGGGGCTGATGGGCGCCTGGAGGGGGCTCGGCGCGACGAGGTCCTCGTGGTAGGCGTAGCGGCCGAAGTGCAGGATCTGCATCGCGATCCGGCCACCCGCCGCGTGCACGGCGTCGGTGACCTCGCGGTGCTGCCCGGCCTCCGCCTCGGTGGTGAGCTTGGCGCCCCCGGGGTAGGGGCGGCCGGCGTCGTTCGGGGCGATGCCGCCGGTGACCATCAGGCCGACGCCGCCGCGGGCCCGGGTCGCGTAGAACTCGGCCATGCGCGCGAAGCCGTTCTCCGCCTCCTCCAGACCCACGTGCATCGAGCCCATCAGGACGCGGTTGGGCAGGGTGGTGAAGCCCAGGTCGAGCGGGGCGAGCAGGTGCGGGAAACGGGTCATGGGGCCCTCCGAGCGCGGCGAACGTCGTCACTGTTGTAGACGACGCCGACCCTGTTGTGCAACAAGTTGCATAAGAGAGCTGCGCCACGCAGGCAAGCCTTACCGGCCGTTTCCGGCCGCCGGTCACCGGTCGCGCGCCACCGGAACCCGTTCGCCCCGCCGAGACCGGCGCGCTACGCGTCCGCGACCTCGGCCACCCACCCGTACGGCAGCTCCTCGCCGTCGACGGTCACCGCCTCCACGGCGCGGGTGCGCGGGTCGATCTCGGCCTCCACCCCTTCACCGGCGTAGCGCGGATAGCCGGACGCCCCCAAGGCGCCGGTGGCCGTCACGGGCACGGACCGCAACGGGTTGCCGTGGTCGGGGCGGCCCTCGGCGTCGGTCAGCCGGGGCTTGAGGACGACGGTGTAACGGGCGGGCACCTCAGGCGTATGACTCATGCTCCGGAGGCTAGTGCGCGGCGCGGGGCCCCGCCTGTCGTCCCGTCCGGGGTTGTAGAGTGCAACAAGCGCCAGGGAAAGGACCCGTCACGTGGCAGAGCCCGACCGCACCGCCGACCGCGTGTCGGCCGTGGAGACCATCCAGCGCGAGCTGACGTCCTTCGCGCGCCGTGCCCGGGCGACGGCGGCCCGGATGCATCCGGAGCTGTCGCTCGTCTCCTTCACCCTGCTCAGCCACCTCGACGAGCGGGGCGGCTGCCGCGCGACCGACCTCGCCGCGCAGTTCGCCCTGGACAAGTCCACGGTCAGCCGCCAGGTCGCCGCGCTGGAGCGGGCGGGTCTGGTGATGCGCCGCGTCGAACCCGACGACCACCGCGTCCAGGTCCTGCTGCCCACTCCGGCGGGGGCGGAGATCCTCGCGCAGGTGACCGTCAGCCGCCGGCAGATCTTCGGCGAGCGGCTCGCGGAGTGGCCCGTCGAGGACCTGATGCGGTTCGCCGGGTATCTGGAGCGGTACAACGAGTCGGCGCGGGAGGACTGACGGGGCCCGCCGCTCTCTCGGGCGCAGGCGCAGGTGACCGCGCCCCGGCCCCTAGGGCCGCACCGGCGTTCCCGGTACCCGGGCCGCGCGGAAGCGGGTTCTGCGGCGCAGCCGGAAGCCGAGGGACTCGTAGAGCCGGATCGCCTGCGTGTTGCCCGCGCCGGTGTGCAGGAACGGGGTCTCGCCGCGCTCCTCGATCCCGGCGGCGACCGCCCGTACGAGCCGTCCGGCGAGCCCCTGGCCGCGCTGGGCGGGGTCGGTGCAGACCGCGCTGATCTCGGTCCAGCCCGGCGGGCGCAGCCGCTCCCCCGCCATCGCGACGAGGACGCCGCCGCGCCGGATGCCGAGATAGGTGCCCAGCTCGATGGTGCGCGGCAGGAAGGGGCCCGGCCGGGTGCGCGCCACCAGGTCGAGCATCTCCGGCACGTCGGCCGGGGTGAGCCGGACCGCCTCGGGGTCGTGCGCCGCGGCCACGTCCGCGCCGGTCAGCTGGACGCCGGGGATGTCCTGGGTCAGCTCCCACCCGGCCGGCAGGGAGCCGGTCGTGCCCGGCAGGGGCACCTCCCCGGCGGGTCCGGCGAACGCGGCCAGGTCCGCCCAGTCCCCGGGCCCCGGGTCGTCGGGCAGCGCCAGCCAGGGCGACACGTCGGCGGGGTAGCGCAGGACCCGGCCGCGCCGCTCGGCGAGGTGGGCGTGCGGGCCGGTCAGCGCGGCGTACGCCGGGTTGTCGAGCGGGTGCGCTGCCCCACCGGGGGCGGGCGCCGCCACCCGCCCCGCGTACGTCTCCGTCTCGGTCATCCGGACCCTTTCTCGTCGCATGCCCCGAAGCGCGCACCGCGGACCACGGACGCACCGCCCCATGGAACCCGCAGGTCAGGGCCGAGATTCCCGGGCACATGCAGTGTTCACGAGGTCGCAACGTGTTCACACGCCCGTCATGGGCCCGCACACCGGGCGCCCGGTCCGGCGTTGCCCGGCGGCGATGGCTGCGGGCATGCTGGCGCGATGTCGATGACGTCACTGACCGACCAGGTCGAGGCCCTGCTCACCGGGCCGCCCGTGCTGCCGATCGTCGCCGCGGGCGACCCCGTCCTGCGCCGGCCGGCCGAGCCGTTCGACGGGCAGCTCTGCGACGCCCTGCTGGTCCGGCTGATCGAGGCGATGCGCGCCACGATGCACGCGGCACCGGGCGTCGGCCTGGCCGCGCCGCAGATCGGGCTGCCGTTGCGCCTCGCGGTGCTGGAGGACGCGGCCACCGTGCCCGAGGAGGTCCGGGCCGCGCGCGGGCGCGTCCCGCTGCCGTTCCGGGTGCTGGTCAACCCGGCGTACGAGGAGGCTGGAGGGCGTCAAGTCGCGTTCTACGAAGGGTGCTTGAGCGTGCCTGGCTACCAGGCCGTGGTCGCCCGGCACGAGCGGGTGCGGCTGCGCGCTCTCGACGAGCGGGGCCGGCCGGTCGACGAGGAGATCGGCGGCTGGCCGGCCCGGATCGTGCAGCACGAGACGGACCACCTGAACGGGACGCTGTACCTGGACCGGGCCGAACCGCGCTCGCTCTCCTCCACGCTGACGCAGGCGGCCGTGGAGCGCTGGGCACAGCCCACCCCGCACCTGGCCGCCCGGGAGCTGGGATTCGAGCTGCCCGCATCGGACTGACCTCAGTCCAGCCGCGGCATCGTGCCTTCGGTCGTGGTGACGTCGATGACGGTGAAGGCCGCGCCCTGGGGGTCGCCGACCGCCGCGAACCGGCCGAAGGGGCTGTCCATCGGCCCGAAGAGCAGCGAACCGCCGAGCCGCCGGGCCGTCTCGACCGCCGCGTCGCAGTCCTCGACGACGAAGTACACGTTCACATGCGACGGCACGTGCTCGGGGAAGTCGCCGGTCATCCGCAGCCGGCCGAGGACCGGGGCCCCGGCCAGCTGCCAGACGTCGAAGTCGACGTGGTCGTCCGCCATCGTCCGCACCTCGTAGGGGAAGACGGAGGTGAAGAACGCGTCGGTGCGCGCGGTGTCGCGCGAGTTGACCTCGGCCCAGCAGAACGCGCCGGGTTCGTTGACCGCTTCGAAGCCCCGGTGGGTCCCGGGCTGCCAGACGCTGAACCGGCATCCGGTGGGGTCCTGGGCGGTGGCCATCGTGCCGTAGTCGCCGACGGGCGCCGGTTCCCTCGTCAGCGTGCCGCCCGCGCTCGTGATCCGCTCGGCGGTGGCCGCGGCGTCCGGGGTGGCGAGGTACAGGTTCCACGCGGCCGGGACGTCCCGCGCGCCGGGCGGCTGCGGCGACAGCGCGGCGACGCGCTTGCCACCGGCCGTGCTCGCCTGCGTGTAGTCGCGGTGCTCCGCTGCGCGCGGATCGTAGTTCCAGCCGAACAACTCGGCGTAGAAGGTCTTCGCGGCCTCGAGGTCGGGGAACGTGGCGTCGGCCCAGACCGGCGCGCCCTCGGGTGGTGCGGGCATGACGCGCCGCCTTCCGTCGGTCCTCGCCGGGCGGGACGCGGCCCGGCCGTCCCTTCCACGCTAGGCCGGGGGGCCGGGCCGCGCCAACCGCGCGGACAGCAGGACCGCACCACCCCCGTCGGTCCGTACGCGCCCAGGTCAGGCCTGCAGCAGCTGCGGTTCGGCCAGGGGGGCCGGCGCCGCCATCGGCTGCCACGCTCTGGTCGTCCGCACGTAGCCGTGGACCACCGAGGCCATCGCCAGCAGGAGGAGCGGCCCGAACGCCCACGGGTGCCGGGCCATCTCCAGCGGCAGATAGCGGTACGACGTCAGGAGCGCGGCGAAGACCACCGTGCCGTGGACGACCTGCTGGACCGCCAGGCGGTCCCAGCCCCGCTCGAAGGCGCGCATGGCCACCTCGATGGTGACCGCGAAGACCACGCCCGCGACGAGGTCCACGCCGTAGTGGTAGCCGAAGCCGAGGGTGGCGGTGAGCGTGGCGACCAGCCAGAAGGCGCCCGCGAACCGCATCAGGCGGGAGCCCTTGCGCGAGTGGATGAAGAGGGTGGTGGCCCAGGCCGTGTGCAGGCTGGGCATGCAGTTGCGCGGGGTGATCTCGTCGAAGAGCACCGGGTGCGGGGGGCCGAGCGACGTCGGCGTGTGCGGCCACAGGTTGGCCACCGCCCAGCTGCCGCCGTCGGCGCCGTAGGCGAAGACCGGCCCGACGACGGGGAAGATCATGTAGATGGCGGGGCCGAGCAGCCCTATGACGAGGAACGTGCGCACCAGGTGGTGGCCGGGGAAACGGCGCTCGACCGACACGTTGCGCAGCTGGTACAGCGCGACGATGGCCGCCGCCAGCGGGAGCTGGCCGTACACCAGGTGCAGGGCGTGGCTGCCGACCGGGCCGGTGGCCTCGACCAGCCGGCCGGCCAGCCAGGACGGGTTGCCGAGCGCGTGGTCCGCGGTCGCGACGTACAGGTCGAGCACCTCGGGGCGGGACTCGGAGGTGATGAGCAGCCAGGTGTCACCGGTCTTGTGGCCGGCGACCAGCAGGAGACCGAGGCCGACGCCCTTCAGCAGCAGGGTCCGGTCGGCACCGGTGCGACGGGTGAGCGCGAGGACGGCGACACCCAGGATGACCCACAGGGCGCCGTTGCCGAAGGCGAGGTCGGCGCCGGCGGCCAGGCGCACCAGCAGGAAGACGAGGTCGATGGCGACCGCGGCGGCCACCGCGACGAGCCGCTGCCGCCAGGTGAGCACCACCAGCGTCAGCGCGAGCCCGGCGTAGAGCAGCGGGCCCGACCGGGGAGCGAAGATCACCTCGCTCGCCTGGGCGGTGATCGGTCCCGGCAGGCCGTACCGGCGGGCCACGATCTCCAGGACGACGAGGAACGCCGAGGTCGCCACCGCCGCCGCGCCCCACAGCATCGTCCGTGGCCCGCGCCGGGCGGGGGGTATGGGGCCGGGTTCTGTGCGCGCGTCCGCGCGTGCTTCTGCGTTTGTCAATGGTCAGCCGATGTCTGCGTTCCGGTAGGTGGTTCACCCTTCGTGCTGGATCACCTTGTTCTCCGGCGCGGCGCGGGTGCTCGGCGCGATCGCTGTGAGATCACGGTGAGATCGGATCATGTTATCGGAGCGCCGCTCCGGGATCCGGCGGATACCGCAACGCGGGGCCCCGCCACGACGAGGGACGCGTGGCGGTCCCCGGCCGCCGGGCATCGTCCGGCGGAGGTCCTCAGGCGGGCGGCGGGTGCCGGCGGCTCACGCGGCCTCGTAGTGGTGCGCGCGCCCGCCGCGCCAGGCCATGAACGAGCGGTCGTCCAGCAGCATCGCCGCGTCGGGCAGCTCCGCCTGCCGCAGCAGCGCGACCACGTCCGCGTCGCAGTGCGCGAGTCCGAGGATGCGTCCGTGGGCCGTCACCCGTCGGCCGCCGGTGCCGAGCGGCCGGCGCACGACTATCGGCGGGGCCGGGTCCATGAGCTGTGTGTCTGTCACATTGCCGCCCGTCGGTTCAGGGGTGGGGGTGACCCTGGTCGGGGTCGTCGCCAGGGGTCTGCCAAGTGGTGCCGCGCTGGGCCTCGTCGGAGCCCGGGTGCGTCCCGGGGGCCGGCTGGGAGGGCTCGGTGCGGCGCGCCGCGCGGCGGCGTCCGGTCACGAACATGGCGAGCAGACCGATGACCACGACAACGCCGACGACGATGAAGATGAGCGAGCCTCCGCTCCCGGCGGCCAGAACGATGTGGCTGTGAGTGTGCATGCGCCTTCTGTACCCCGTTCCGCGCGAAAACCGCACAGACCAGCGAGGAAAGATTGTTTCCCGGTCCGCGCGTCCGGTGGGCGGCGTGAAGGGCCAGGCTGATCGTTTCAGCTGGCCGCCCGGGGCTACTTGGCCGAGGGTGGAAAACGGGTCGGCGAGGCGAGAGCTCCCTCTCGCGGTCATCGCCCCCTCTCGTAGTCATCGAGGAGCAGTCGAGTGGCCGGACAGGCGAACGCGCAGCAGCAGGGCACCGCACTCAAGAAGACGCTGACGACCCCGCTGCTCTACTTCTTCATCCTCGGGGACGTCCTGGGCGCCGGTGTCTACGTCCTGGTCGGGCAGGTGGCCGCCAAGTCGGGCGGTGCCGTGTGGGTGCCGCTGGTCCTGGCCCTGCTGCTCTCCCTGCTGACGGCGTCCTCGTACGCCGAGCTGGCCACGAAGTACCCGCGGGCGGGCGGCGCCTCGCATTACGCGACGCTCGCGTACGGGCCGTTCGCCGGGTTCCTCGCCGGGTTCTGCATGCTCGCGGCCGGCATCGTCTCCGTGGCCGCGCTGGCCCGCGGCTTCGCCGGTGAGTATCTGAGCGCCTTCGTCAGCCTGCCCGTCGTGCTGGTGGCCGCCGTCTTCCTGTGCGCCCTGGCGCTGCTGAACGCGCGGGGCATCAGCGAGTCCACCCGGGCCAACGTCGCCGCGACCCTCATCGAGGTCGGGGGTCTGCTGCTCGTGGTCGGCCTGGGCGTCTGGCTGTTCCTGCGCGGTGACGGCGACGGGGGCCGGCTCGTCCACCTCGGCACCTCCGGGTCGGGGGCCCTCGCCGGAGTGCTCTCCGGGACGGTCCTCGCGTACTACTCCTTCGTCGGGTTCGAGACCTCGGTCAACGTCGCGGAGGAGACCCGCGACCCGCGGCGCTCCTACCCCCGCGCCCTCTTCGGGGCGCTGGTGACCGCGGGGGCCGTCTACGCGCTGGTGGGGATCGTCGCCTCGGCCGCCGTCCCGACGGACACGCTGGCCCACTCCAGCGGCCCGCTGCTGGAAGTGGTGCGGGAGGCCGGCGGGGTGCCGCCCAAGGTGTTCAGCGCCATCGCGCTCGTCGCCGTCGCCAACGGCGCGCTGCTCACCGGCATCATGAGCTCCCGGCTGGCCTACGGCATGGCGCGGGACGGGCTGCTGCCGGGGGTCCTGACGCGGGTGCTGCCGGGGCGGCGGACGCCGTGGGCGGCGATCGCGGTGACGACTCTGCTCTCCTTCCTGCTGGCGCTCACCGGGGACGTGGAGACGCTCGCCTCCACGCTCGTCCTGCTGCTGCTCGTGGTCTTCTTCCTGGTCAACACGGCCGTTCTCGTGCTGCGCCGGGACCGTGAGGCGCCGCCCCACTTCCGGGCGTTCACCGTGCTCCCGGTCCTCGGCGCGCTCTCCTGCGTGGTGCTGGCCACCCAGGTCGACGGCGAGGTGTGGCTGCGGGGGCTGATCGTCCTGGCCGTCGGGGTGGTCCTGGGCGCGGTGGCGGCGGTGCGCCGCCGCAAGGCCGCCGCGTGAGGGGCGGGCGTGGCCACTGGGACACCAAGGACTAACTGAACAGCCGCGTGGTAAATCCGGCGATTCGGGTACTCCTGCTGCGTCCGCCGCGGCGCACCGGCGCGACGGCCCATCGCCCAGGACAGCGCAGTCGAGGGAGACACGACAGATGGACGAGAACCACCCCATCAAGGACGCGGCGGAAAAGGTGAAGGAGACGGTCACCGGGCAGACGGCGCCCCGGGGCCCCGAGGACGGCGTCCCCGGGAAGCCGGGCCCCGAGTCGCCGACCTTCGCCGAGCCCACCGAGGTGCGCGAGCCGCTGCCGCCCAAACCGGACCAGAGCGGACCGCGGCCGGTGAGCCCCACCGGCGCCCCCTCGCGCGACGGCCGGGCGGCGGCGGCACAGCAGGGCGCTCACCTCACCACCGCGCAGGGCGACCGCCTCTACGACACCGACCACTCGCTCAAGGCCGGTCCGCGCGGCCCCGTCCTCCTCCAGGACCACCACCTGCGCGAGAAGATCACCCACTTCGACCACGAGCGCATCCCGGAGCGCGTCGTCCACGCGCGGGGCGCCGCCGCCCACGGTGTCTTCAAGGGCTACGGCAACGCTGCGGGCGTCACGAAGGCCGCGTTCCTCGCGGAGGGTGTCGAGACCGACGTCTTCGTCCGGTTCTCCACCGTCCTGGGCTCACGCGGCTCGGCGGACACGGTCCGTGACACCCGCGGTTTCGCGACGAAGTTCTACACCGCCGAGGGCACCTTCGACCTGGTCGGCAACAACATCCCGGTCTTCTTCATCCAGGACGCCATCAAGTTCCCGGACATCATCCACGCCGGCAAGCCGCACCCCGACCGGGAGATCCCGCAGGCGCAGAGCGCCCACGACACGTTCTGGGACTTCGTCACCCTGCACTCCGAGGCCACCCACCACACGCTGTGGAACATGTCCGACCGCGGCATCCCGCGCTCGTACCGGATGATGGAGGGCTTCGGCGTCCACACGTTCCGGCTTGAGAACGCGGCCGGTGAGACCACCCTGGTGAA
The DNA here is from genome assembly GCF_040611655.1 of Streptomyces sp. NPDC006552. Classification (NCBI taxonomy): domain Bacteria; kingdom Bacillati; phylum Actinomycetota; class Actinomycetes; order Kitasatosporales; family Streptomycetaceae; genus Streptomyces; species Streptomyces sp. NPDC006552. Next base: position 105,980 of record NZ_JBEXOS010000009.1, on the reverse strand, counting down.
GTTCCACTGGAAGCCGAAGCTCGGCGTGCACTCCCTCGTCTGGGAGGAGGCGCAGATCGCGGGGGGTGTCGACCCCGACTTCCACCGCCGCGACCTCGCCGACGCCATCGAGGCGGGCGCCTACCCGGAGTGGGAGCTGGGCATCCAGACCTTCCCCGACACCCCGGAGCAGATGTTCGAGGGGATCGACCTGCTCGACCCCACCAAGATCGTGCCGGAGGAGCTGGCGCCGGTCCAGCCGATCGGGCTGCTCACCCTCAACCGCAACCCCTCGAACTACTTCGCCGAGACCGAGCAGGTCGCCTTCCACGTCGGCCACCTCGTGCCCGGCATCGACGTCACCGACGACCCGCTGCTCCAGGGCCGGCTCTTCTCCTACCTGGACACCCAGATCAGCCGGCTCGGCGGCCCCAACTTCGGGCAGCTGCCCATCAACCGCCCGCACGCCCCCGTCAACGACATGCTGCGCGACGGCATGCACCAGACGGCCGTGCACCGCGGCGTGGCGCCGTACCACCCCAACTCGCTCGACGCGGGCTGTCCTTTCATGGCGGGCGCCGACACCGGGGCGGACATCGAGGTGCCCGTCGAGCTGCCCGCGTCCCGCAAGGTGCGCGAGGCGCCCGCGACCTTCGACGACCACTTCAGCCAGGCGCGGCTGTTCTGGCTGAGCATGAGCCCGCCCGAGCGCGAGCACATCGTCAACGCCTACTCCTTCGAACTCGGCAAGTGCTACGAGCAGGCCGTCAAGGAGCGCGGCCTGCAGTCGCTCGCCAACATCGACGCGGAACTGTGCGCGCAGGTCGCCGCCTCGCTCGGGCTGCCCGCGCCCGCGCCGACCGTGCCGCTGACGGACCCGCGCCCCAGCCCGGCCCTCTCCCAGATCGGCCAGGAGTGGCCGGCGGACGGCCGGCTCATCGGCATCGTGACCGACGGAACGGTCGACCCGGACGGTGTACGCACCCTGCGTCAGACGCTGCTCGACGGCGGGATGGTACCGCTGGTCATCGCCCCGGCCGGCGGCAAACTGGCGGCGGACGGCGAACCGATCACCGTGCAGCGGACCTTCGCCACGGCCCGCTCCGTCGAGTTCGACGCCCTCGTGGTGGTCGGAGTACCCGCCGCGGGCGCCGACGCCATCCCGGCACGGGACGCGAAGGCGGACAGCGCGACCTCGACCCTCGACCCGCGCGTGCGGCTCCTGCTGGAAGAGGCGTACCGCCACGGCAAGGTCATCGGCGGCTGGGCGGGCGCCGAGCAGACCATCGAGGCCGCGGGCCTGCCGACCGCCGACCCGGGCATCGTGCTCGGCGACAGCGGCACCGCGGTCCTCGACCAGATGAAGGTGCTGCTCTCCAGGCACCGTGTCTGGGAACGGTTCCCGACCGCCCTGTGACCGAACCGCACACGACGGGGCCGGCCTGCACGGGAGGGGTACTCCCTGGAGGCCGGCCCCGGTCTTTTCGTGCCGCGTGCCGCGTGGCGGGCGTCGGTCAGCGGCCGACGGCCTTGGCCAGCTCCTGCTTGTTCATCGAGGAGCGGCCCTCGATGTTCTTCTTCTTCGCCTCCGCGTACAGCTGGTCCTTGGTCGGTCCCTGGGAGCCGCTGTGGGAGCGCTCGCCGCCGCGCTGCGACGCGGACTTGCTGTCCCGCGTGGAGGTCTTGCTCGCCGTCTTGGACTCGCCGGAGCGGGCGCGCTCCTTGTTCACGGTGCGCGCGGCGATCTCCTTCGCGCGCCCCGTGGAGGTGCCGCGCTTCTCCGCGCCCTCCTTGATGTGCTCGTACTGTCGCTCGCGCTTGGCGCTGGAACCCTGGGGCATACCGTGCTCCTTCCGGACCCGGGGCGGCTCGCTCGGCCGCTCCCGCTCTGCGATGACCTCCGCGTACCCTCCGGCGGACCGGTCACCCGGATTCCGGATTGCTCCCATCTGACGCCGGGGCGGCGCGGGGGTGCGAGCAGACGGCCGCCGAACGGATGAGCCGCCCCGGCGGGACCGGCGTCCCGTCCCAGCGGAGGCGGGAGAGGCGGGAGCCAGTGTCTAATGGATGTGGTTCGAGCAGCCACGAGAGTGACGGCGGCGCATCCAGGGAGCGATTCGTTCGTTGGAGGTCACGCGCTCCTCCAGGGACCACCGGCCACCGGTCGCCAGCCGGTCCCGGTCCGGGCGCCAGTGGCTCAGCGCGGGTGGGGGGCTTCCACCGACCTCAGAACGGTACGAAAATGAGCAGCTTTCAGTCACCTGCACGCCAGAGCCCGGCCAGCAGATCGGTGTTCGGTGCGCCTTGCTGGGTCAGTCTGTCCACCTACGACCTGAGTGTGGCCGAGGAGTTCTACCACGCCGTCCTGGGGTGGGAGTGGCACACCGGCGCCATGGGCGACCAGTACCGGTTCGCCAGCGTGCACGGGATGCCGGTGGCCGGGGTCTCCGCCGCGAAGAGCATCGGGCAGACGTCCGTCGCCTGGACCCCGTTCTTCGCCGCGTCGAGCGCGAACGAGACGGTGGCGCGCAGCCACGAGCGGGGCGGCACCACCGCCGTGGGGCCGCTCTCCTTCCCGCCGGGGCGGGCGGCCCTGCTGGCCGACCGCGACGGCGCGGTCTTCGGCATCTGGGAGGGCGCGCTGGTGGCGGGCTGGGAGGAGTGGCGCCGCGCCGCCCCCGCCTTCGTCGCCCTGCACACCCGCAACGCGTTCGACGCGGCGATCTTCTACGGCGAGGTCCTGGGCTGGGCGACCGGGGCGCCGGAGGCCTGTGACGTGCAGTACGAGGACGAGGAGGTCGTGCTGCGCAGCCGGGGCGAGATCGTGGCCCGTATCCACTCCGGCGCGGTGGAGTCCGCGCCCGATCCCGCGATCCGGCCGCGCTGGGAGGTCCACTTCTCGGTCACCGACGTGGAGGCGTGCGCCGAGGCGGCGGCCGCCAACGGCGGCAAGGTCGTGCACGGGCCCGACGGTTCGGCCGAGGCCGTGCTCTGCGACCCCGACGGGGCGCGCTTCGCGGTCAACTCGCACGCGCGGACCGGCTGACGCCCCGGGACGGACCGCGCGGGGGCGGCAGCGACCGCCCCCCTTGCTTCTGCTGTCAGGGCCTGAGCAGCGTCTTGATCATCCCGTCTTCCTTGTCCTGGAACATCTGATAGGCCCGGGGGCCGTCCTCCAGGGACATGTGGTGGGTGGCGAAGGTGTCGACGCCGAGCGGGTCCTCGTCGGTGAGGAGCGGCAGGATGTCGTCCACCCAGTGCTTCACGTTGGCCTGGCCCATGCGGAGCTGGATCTGCTTGTCGAACATCGTGAGCAGCGGCAGCGGGTCGAGCGCACCGCCGTAGACGCCGGAGAGGGAGACGGTGCCGCCGCGCCGGACGATGTCGATCGCGGCGTAGAGGGCGCCGAGCCGGTCGGTCCCGGCGCGGTCCATGACCTTCTCGGCCAGCGGTCCCGGCAGCAGGCCCACCCCCCACTGGGCGGCCTTGGCGAAGGGTGCCCCGTGGCCGCCGTGGGCCTCCATCCCGACGGCGTCGATGACCGCGTCCGTGCCGCGCCCGTCGGTCAGGTCGCGGATCGCGTCGCCGATGTCCTTGCCGTAGCGGCGCAGGTCGAGCGCCTTGACGCCGTCCGCGTGGGCGCGGCGCAGCCGGTCGGGGACCAGGTCCACGCCGACGACGAGGCGCGCGCCTCGGTGCAGGGCGATCCGGGCGGCCATCGCGCCGATCGGCCCGAGCCCCAGGACGGTGACGGTGCCGCCGGGCGGGATGTCGGCGTACTCCACGCCCTGCCAGGCGGTGGGGAGCACGTCGGACAGGTAGACGAACCGGTCGTCCGGCGGGCCCGCGGGCACCTTGATGGGCAGCGTGTTGCCGAACGGCACCCGCAGCAGCTCGGCCTGGCCGCCCGGCACCTGGCCGTAGAGCTTGCTGAAGCCGAAGAGGGCGGCGCCCGTGCCGCGCTCCCTGACCTGGGTGGTCTCGCACTGTGACTGCAATCCCTGGCCGCACGTGTGGCAGTCGCCGCAGGAGACGTTGAACGGCACCACGACCCGGTCGCCCGCCGCCAGTTCGGTGACGTCCGCGCCGACCTCCTCGACGATGCCCATCGGTTCGTGGCCGAGGATGTCGCCGGGGTCGAGGTAGGGCCCGAGGACTTCGTAGAGGTGCAGGTCGGAGCCGCAGACGCCGGTGGACGTGACCCGCACGATGACATCGGTGGGGTCGCGCAGTTCGGGGTCCGGGACCGTCTCGACCCGGACGTCCCGCCGGCCCTGCCAGGTCAGTGCGCGCATCGGGTTCTCCTCCGGTCACGGTGACGACGCCTGATCACCCACCGTAAGCAGGGTGCCGCCGATCCGCATGCGGGCGCCGCCGGGCCGCCCGCGTTTCACGCCCGCGTGCCGAGCAGCCGCTGGCCGGGGCCGTACGCCCGCTCCCCCACCGCGCCCAGCAGCGCCCATACGGTCGCCTGGTCGGCGCTGACGACGGGTTTGCCCAGGCGCTCCTCCAGGCGGGGCAGGGCGTCGTAGGTGGGCAGGGCGGTGCAGCTGACGAAGACGGCGTCCGCCTCCGGGCGGTCGGCCCGCGCCACGACGTCCGCCACCTGGTCCGCCGCCACCGCGTAGACGTCCTCGACCGTGTCCAGACCCAGCGCGGTGAGGGCGACGAGGTCGAACCCATGGGCCCGCAGGTAGGCGGCGAGCAGCCGGTCCACCGGCTGCTGGTAGGGGTGCACGACGGCGAGCCGGCGCGCGCCGAGCGCGTGCAGCGCGGCGACCACGGCGCCGCTGGTCGTCACCGCATGCCGTGCGCCGGACCTCCGGATCGCTTCCCGCAGCGCGCGTTCGCCGGGCACGCCGCCTGCGAAACTGCCCGCCGTGCAGAGGTAGGCGACCGCCTCCGCCCCGGCGTCGACGAGGCCGCGGACCGGACCGGAGAGCAGCCCCGGCCGGCCGAGCCGGGAGACCAGCTCCAGATTGTTCTCGTAGGGCACCTCGTCGGTGACGGTCATCGTCCACGCCACCCGCGCCGGCAGCCATCGGCGCAGCTCGTCCTGGCGCGTGAAGTCGTACGAGGCGACCACGCCGACGCGGCGGCGGCCCGGATCACAGGGTGCTGGCTCCCGCATGTCCATGAGGCTAACGGCCCGGCGCCGCCCGCTCCCCGGATGCGACGGGCCGCCGGCCGGGGTGCCATGAGGGAAAAGGCGAAAGGGGTGCGGCGCATATGGCGCGTCCAGTGTGGAGTGGCACGCTGACCTTCGGTCTCGTGTCCCTGCCCATCCAGATGTACCCGGCCACGGACAGCCACACCGTCCGGTTCCACCAGTTGCAGCGCGGCACCTCCGACCGCGTACGCAACAAACGGGTGAACGAGCGGACCGGCGAGGAAGTGCCCCTCGACGAGGTCGTCAAGGCCTACGACGACGGCGACGAGTACGTGCTCGTCGAGCCGCAGGAGCTGGACGACATCGCCCCCGGGCGCTCCAAGTCGCTGGAGATCACCGGCTTCGTCGAACTGGCGGAGGTGGAGCCGGTCTTCTTCGACAGGACGTACTACCTCGGCCCGAAGGGCAAGGAGTACGCCAAGGTCTACGCCCTGCTCCACAAGGCGCTGGAGGAGGCGGGCCGGGCCGGGATCGCCACGTTCGTCATGCGCAACCACCAGTATCTGGTCGCGGTGAAGGCCGAGGCCGGGCTGCTGACGCTGCACACCCTGCACTGGGCCGACGAGATCCGCGACCCGCGCCAGGAGATCGACGATCTGCCGGGCAGGACGAAGGTCACCGACCGGGAGCTGAAGATGGCGCGCCAGCTCGTGGACACCCTCGGCATGGAGTGGCGGCCCGAGGAGTTCCGCGACACCTATCAGGAGCAGGTGAACGCGCTCATCAAGGCCAAGCGGACGGGCGAGGCGGTCGAGAAGGCCGAGCCGCCGGCCGAGTCCACCAATGTGGTCGACCTGATGGACGCGCTGCGGGCGAGCGTCGACCGGGCGAAGAAGCCTTCCGGTTCCGCCGGGAAGGCCCCGTCCGGCGGTGCCAAGGGAGGCGGCGGTAAGAAGCGCGGCAGTGACGCGCCCGCGCCGCCGACACGGATCAGTGACGCCGCCGCCAAGCGCCGCGGCCGGGGTGCGGGGAAGGGCGCGGCGAAGGGCAAGTGCGGCACCGGACCCGCGTCGCTGGACACCCTCACCAAGGCCGAGCTCTACCAGCGGGCCACGGACGCCGGGCTCCCTGGCCGCTCCGCCATGAACCGCGCCGAACTCATCGAGGCCCTGCGCGGCACGCACCGGCGCCGGGCCTCGTCCTGACCCTCGCCGTCGTCACCGCGGGTCCAGGCCCCGCAGCCGCCGCTCCGCCGCGCTCACCCCGCCGGCGTGCCGGGCGAGACCCGCCCACGGGTCCGTGTCGAGGCGGTCGCCGAGGTCGGTGACCGTCCAGCGGCGGGCGTCCAGGCCGGGATCGTCCAGTTCGTCCCAGGCCACCGGTACGGCCACGGGCGCGCCCGGCCTGGACCGGACGGCGAACGGTGCGACCACGGTCTGCGCGTAGCCGTTGCGGGCGACGTCCAGGTACAGCCGTCCCTTGCGGGCGTCCTTGCGCGGCTCGGTCGTCAGCTCGTCGGGGTGGCGCTCCGCCAGTTCGTGCGCGGCGGCACGGGCGAAGGCGAGGACGTCGTCGGCGTCGGCGCGCCGGTTGAGCGGGACGACGACGTGCAGGCCGCGCGAGCCCGTGGTCATCAGGCCCGAGGTGAGTTCCAGCTCGTCGAGCAGCTCGCGCAGGCGGTGCGCGGCGCTGCGCACGGGCGCGAAGTCGTCGCCGGGCGGGTCGAGGTCGAAGACCAGCCGGTCGGGGTGGCGCGGCCGGTCCGCGCGGCTCAGCCAGCGGTGTGGGGTGATGCAGGCCTGACCCGCCAGATAGGCGAGGGTCGCGGCGTCCTCACAGATCACATGGGTGACCTCGCCGCCCTCCTTGGGCACCACCGCCCGGTGGATCCAGTCGGGGAAGTAGTCGGAGACCTCCTTCTGGTAGAAGCGCTGGCCCTCGATGCCGTCCGGCATCCGTTCGAGCATCAGGGGCCGGCCGCGCAGCTCGGGCAGCATGCGCGGGGCGACCCGCCGGTAGTGCTCGACGAGGTCGGCCTTGGTGAGACCGTCCCGCGGAAACAGCTCCTTGTCGGCCCGTTTGACCTGGACCGTGCGCCGCCCGACCCGTACCTCGACATCGGAACTCATGCCTGTGCCTCCTTCGCACCGCTCACCGCACCGGCCGGACGCCGCCCGGGCCCGCTCATGGGAGCGGCGTGCCGCCGGTGGCGTTCATGATCTCCGCGGTGATGAAGCTCGCGTGCTCCGAGGCGAGGAAGACATAGGCGGGCGCCATCTCCGCGGGCTGGGCGGGACGGCCCATCGGCGCCTGCTTGCCGAACTCCGCGGTGTCCGGGAGCGTGGCGGGGATCAGCGGCGTCCACACCGGCCCCGGGGCGACCGCGTTGACCCGGATGCCCTGCTCCACCAGCATCTGGGCGAGGCCCTGGGTGAAGGTGACGATGGCGCCCTTGGTCATGGCGTAGTCGAGCAGGTGCGGGCTCGGCTTGTAGGCCTGCACCGAGGTGGTGTTGATGATCGAACCGCCGGACGGGATGTGCGGTACGGCCATCTTGCTCAGCCAGAACATGCCGTACAGGTTCGTGTGCATGACGCGGTCGAACTGCTCCGTGGAGATGGCGCCGATGCCGTCGGGCTGGGACATCTGGTAGGCCGCGTTGTTGACGAGCACGTCGATGCGGCCGAACTCCGTCACGGCCCGCTCGATGAGCCGGCGGCACTGCTCCTCCTCCCGGATGTCGCACGGGACGGCCACGGCGCGCCGGCCCGCCTTCTCGACGAGGCGGGCGGTCTCCCGGGCGTCCTCCGCTTCCTCGGGCAGGTGGGTGAAGAGCACGTCCGCGCCCTCGCGGGCGTAGGCCAGCGCGACGGCCCGGCCGATCCCGGAGTCGCCGCCGGTGATGACCGCCGCCCGGTCGGTGAGCAGGCCGCTGCCCCGGTAGGAGTCCTCGCCGTGGTCGGGCGGCGGGTCCATCGGGCCGCTCCACCCGGGCGGCTGCTGGTCCTGCTGGGCGAAGTCGGGCTGAGGGTGCTTCGTCGTCGGGTCCTGCGGGGTGTCACCCATCGGTGCTCGTCCTTCCTGCGGTCCGTTCCTGATCCCGCGCCGCGTGCTGCCCGGCGCCGCGTACGCACCAGCCTGCTCGCCGCGGACGACCGGCGCGAACGCAGAACACCAGGTGTCCCGTGGACCACGGCTCCACACCTGCGGGCCGGCGGAAAGCCGCTCGCCGCGGGCCCTCGCGGCGCGCCGCCCGATCGGCCGGGCACCGGAGGCGGGCCGCGCGGGCCGGTGCGAGACTGCCCGGGCAGCCGTCCGCGCGGCACCGAGGAGTGATGACGTGTCGGCATCCGAGTCCGGGGACCGTCTGCTCGGCGAGTTCCTGGCCGACCCGCGCAACGCGCCGCTGGACCTCGCCACCGCGGTGGCCCACTGCGCCAAAGCCCTAGGCCTGCACGGCGCGGTGGTCTACCTGGCCGATCTCCAGCAGCGCCAGCTGGCCCCGCTGAACGAAGTCGCGCCGACCCTGCCCATCGACGGCTCGCTGGCCGGCTGGACCTACCGCACGGAGTCCCTGCGCGTGGAGGAGTCCGACGTCGGCGGTCTCACGGCCTGGCTGCCGATGGTGGACGGCGCGGAGCGGCTCGGCGTCGTGGCCGTGCGCTCCCCGGCGCTCGACCCGCTCTCCCTGCGGCGCGGCCGCACGCTCGCACACCTGTGCGCCATGATGGTGACCTCGAAGCGGGCGTACAAGGACACCTACGTACGCCGGGCCCGGACGCGCACCATGCAACTGCCCGCGGAGATGCTGCGCGCGTATCTGCCGCCCCGCACCATCGGCACGACCCACGCGGTCTCGACCGCCGTGATGGAACCGGCCTACGAGGTCGGCGGCGACGCCTTCGACCACGCGCTGACCGAGACGACGCTGCACGCCGGGCTGTTGGACGCGATGGGCCACGACCTGGCCTCCGGGCTGACCTCCGTGGTGTCGCTGGCCGCCTGCCGCAACGCGCGGCGCACCGGCGCAGACCTGCCCGAGCTGGTGGAGTCCGTGGACGCGGCTCTCGCGCAGTGGCTGCCGGACCAGTTCTGCACCGCGGTCCTCGCCCAGTTGGACCTGGCCTCGGGCGGGCTGCGGTGGATCAACTGCGGTCATCCCGCGCCCCTGCTCATCCGTGACGAACGGCTGGTCGCGGGCGCGATGGAGCGGGACGCCGACCCGCCGCTCGGGCTGCCGGCCGGCCTCTCCCGCACGCCGCGCCGGGTGCACGAGATGCGCCTCGAGCCCGGCGACCGGGTCCTGATGTACACCGACGGCGTCACGGAGGCCCGGACCCAGAACGGCGGTGAGCTGGGCCTCGACCAGTTCGCCGAGTACGTCATCCGTGCCACCGCCGCCGGGGAGCTGGCCCCGGAGACGCTGCGCCGCCTCATCCACTCCATCGTCGACGCCCAGGACAGCCGGCTGCGCGACGACGCGACCATCCTGATGTTCGAGTGGCGTCCGGTGCCGCGCTGACCCAGGGCTCCCGGCCCCGCGGGGCGACCGCCGCCGGACCTGACCGTCTTGGCCCGATAAGGGACCAAAGTCCCGGTACCGGCCTCGGCGGGGCGGGCAGACCGTAGGCGAAGCGGCTCCGCGTGCCCCGGGAGCCGGACGGACGGTGAAGGAGAACCAAGACATGACCGTGCTGCTTCCCACGGCCGACGACCTGCGTCAGGCGCTGATACGCCACACCGATGCCGTCGCCCGCGACGAGCGCCGCTCGACGGCCGAGACGGTCCGCGCCCGCGAGGACAGCGCGTACACGCTGTGCGTCCTGACCGGCACGACCCGCGTCGAGGACGCCCGGCGCACGGCGGACGCCCTGCTGCGCCGGAGCGGCCCGACGGTCATGCCGATGCGCCCGGACCGGGCCCCTCTCGCGGACGCCGCGTGAGCGCCCGGCCGGACACCCCCTACGCCGTCGCGGCGGGTTGCAAGGTCGCGTAGAGCCCGCCGCGGTCGAGCAGCCGGGCATGGGTGCCCGTCTCCGCGATCCGGCCGTCCGCCATCACCACGATGCGGTCGGCGCCCTGGATCGTGGAGAGCCGGTGCGCGACGACGAAGACGGTCCGGCCGTGCACCAGCCGGCCCAACGCCTCCTGGACGAGGGCCTCGGAGCGGTTGTCCAGCGCCGACGTGGCCTCGTCGAGGACCAGGACGCGCGGGTCGCGGATGAGCGCGCGGGCGATGGCGAGTCTTTGTTTCTGGCCGCCTGACAGGCGTGCGCCCCGCTCGCCGACGACCGTGTCGAGACCGTCGGGCAGCTGCCGGACGAACTCCAGCGCGTTGGCGTCGCGCAGCGCGCGCAGCAGCGTCTCCTCGTCGAACGCGCCGAGCCCGTATGTCACGTTGTCGCGGATGCTGCCCTCGAAGAGGATCGATTCCTGCGGCACGACCGACAGGAACCGCCGGTAGCTGCGCAGGTCGAGCGTGGCCATGTCGACGCCGTCGAGCAGGATGCGTCCGGCCGTCGGGCGGATGAAGCCGATCAGCAGGTTCAGCACGGTCGACTTGCCCGCGCCCGACGCGCCGACCAGGGCGATGGTCTCGCCGGGCCGGGCGCAGAGCGTGAAGTCGTCGACGGCGGGTCCCGCGCCGTCGGCACCGTCCGCGGCGCCGGGATCCGCGTAGGAGAAGCCGACGTGCTCGAAGGAGATCCGGCCGGTCACGTGGCGCACGGACACCTTGCCCGCGTTGCTCTCCAGGTCCGGCGCCTGGAGCACCTCGCCCGCGGAGCGCACCGATTCGAGCCCCTTGCTGATCAGCGGGGCCAGGTTGAGCAGGGTCGTCACCGAGCCGGTCAGGACAGTGAAGAAGGCGCTGAGCATGACGACGTCGCCGGCCGAGACGCCGAGCCAGCCGTGGTACGCGACCAGGGCCGAGCCGGTCAGGCAGCAGACGCCGAGGATGTTGAGGACGACCCAGGCCGCCGAGTTGAAGCGGCCGTTCATGGTGTCGAGGCGCAGTCCGGCGGCGAGGACCTGGCGCAGGGAGCCGTCGACGCGGCCGAGCGCGGTGCGTTCGAGTCCGTGGGCGCGGGTGATGGGGATGAGGGTCGTCATCTCGCCCACCCGTGAGGAAAGGTGCTCGACCTGGCGGCGGAAGTCCTCGTTGTGGCTGCGCAGCCGCCCCCGCAGCCGCATCACCAGGAAGCCCGCCGCGGGGACGACGACGAGGAACACCGGCAGGAACTCGGGCGTCCGCAAGCCGATCACGGCCAGGCCGCCGATGAGGGTCGTCACGGCGCCCAGGCCCGTGTCGGAGCTCTGCTGGACCATCTGCTCCACCGCCTCCACGTCCCGGACGACCTTCGCCTGCAGGACGCTGGAACTGGTCCGGGAGTGGTAGCCGATGGACAGGTGCTGCATGCGGCGGCAGAGCGATGAACGCAGGGCCGTGCCCATGCGCCGGATGCTGCCGCCGAGCAGCCGTACGTACCACTGGTGCAGCGGGTAGTTGATCATGAGGATGAACAGCAGGAGGCCCGTGGCCCGCCACAGGTCGGCCTGGGCGCCGTGCCGGACGACGACGTCCAGGACGGTGGCGGTGATCACCGGCAGCAGCCAGATGGGGCTGTGTTTGACGACGAACAGCAGCGTGGCGAGGAGCAGCCGGCCGCGGTCGGGGCGGAAGAGGTGGCCGAGGGTGCGGATCGGATGCTCTCCGCGGTAGCGGTGGTCCAGATGGTCGGGTGCCGATGCGTGCATGGTCCGATCCCACCGCATCCGCCGCGTCTGGGTAAGCGCTTCCTGCGAACCCGGCGCAGAACGAGGCGGGCGGCCGTCCTACGCGGCGGCCCGGTCGGAGGCCGGCCAGTAGTACGGCAGGTCGTCGGGGACGTCCGGGAACGCGTCGGCGTAGAGCTCGGGCGCCTTGCGCAGCAGCGCCGACTGGTGGCTGCGGTGGAAGGCGGGCTCCCCCAGCCAGGGCGGCAGCTCCCCCGCCTCGGCCAGCTGCTCCTGATTGCGGACCTGCGCGCCGGGTCGGTGGGTGGCGAAGTCGGTGACGAGTGTGGTGGCGCAGGTGTCGGCGCGCCCCTCGGCGACCCAGGCCGCGCACACGTCGAGGCCGTAGCGGACCAGCGCCTCCTCGTAGCCCGTCCACATGCGGACCGCGGGATGGTTCCGCCAGCCGTAGCCGGGCACGGTCAGGCCGCGCAGGACCTGGAGGGCCTCGACCCGCTGTTTGCCGAGGCGGGCCCGGTCCAGGACCATCGCGGAGCGGGTGAAGCCGGGGTACGGGAGAAAGGTCTGCACGCAGGATGCCTACCGCGGGCGGCACGTTCCCAGACGCGTGGTCCGCGGGATTTCACCAGTCGTGGACACTGCCGTCCTGGAGCCGGTTGACCGGCAGGTAGGCAGCCTTGTACGGGTGGGCGGCGGCCAGTTCCTCGTCCAGCTCCACGCCGAGGCCGGGGGACTCCCCGGGGTGCAGGTGGCCGTCGGTGAAGGTGTAGGCGTGCCGGAACACCTCGTCGGTGAGCGGGGTGTGGCCCGCGTACTCCTGGATGCCGAAGTTGTGGACGGCCAGGTCGAGATGGAGGGCGGCCGCCATGCCGACCGGCGAGATGTCCTCGGGGCCGTGGACGGCGCTCCTGATCTGGTACTGGGCGGCGAAGTCGAGGAGCTTGCGCAGGGGCGTGACCCCGCCGAAGTGGGTGACCGCCGAGCGTACGTAGTCGATCAGCTGCTCGGTGATGAGCGTCTGGTAGTCGTACACCGTGTTGAAGACCTCGCCGACGGCCAGCGGCGTGGTGCTGTGCCGGCGCACGAGGCGCAGGGCCTCCTGGTTCTCGGCGGGCGTGCAGTCCTCCAGCCAGAAGGGGCGGTAGGGCTCCAGGTCCTTGGCGAGGCGGGCGGCCTGGATCGGGGAGAGGCGGTGGTGCGCGTCGTGCAGCAGCGGCAGTTCGGGACCGAACTCGGCGCGTACGGCCTCGAACACGGCCGGGGTGTGGCGCAGATAGGCGTCGGTGTCCCAGTCCTCGACGAGAGGGCGGGCCTGTTGGTGCGGGACGGCGGCGCCGGTGGCGTCGGCGGCGTGCACGCCGTAGACGGCCTTCAGACCCGGGATGCCGGACTGAATGCGGACGGCCCGGTAACCCTCGGCGAGCCGGGCGCGGACCGAGTCGAGCAGTTCGGGCAGGTCACGGCCGTCGGCGTGGCCGTAGGCGCGGACGCGCTCGCGGCTCGCCCCGCCGAGGAGCTGGTAGAGCGGCAGCCCCGCGGCCTTCGCCTTGATGTCCCACAGGGCCGTGTCCACGGCGGCTGTCGCGGCCATCGTCACGGGCCCGCGCCGCCAGTAGGCGCCGCGGTACAGGTACTGCCAGGTGTCCTCGATGCGGTGCGGGTCGAGGCCGACGAGCAGGGGCGCCACATGCTCGGTGAGGTAGCCGGTCACGGCCAGTTCGCGTCCGTTGAGCGTGGCGTCGCCGAGGCCGGTCAGCCCCTCGTCGGTCGTCAGCTTGAGCGTGACGAAGTTGCGGCCGGGGCTGGTGACGACGGTCGTGGCGTCGACGATCTTCATCGGGAGGCTCTTTCGGTTCCGGACGGACGACGGGCGGCGCGCGATGACCGGCACCGTCTGGGTGCGGTGGTCAGCATGCGCCGCGGCGCCGCCCGGGGTCCATGGGCCGCGTGCGGTGCGGCCGCTCCCGGAAGGGGGATCCGCTCAGGCGTTCGCGGTGTCGGCGTCGCTCGGCGGGACGGGTACGGACGCGACGGTGCGCGCGGGCACCGGGGTGTCCGCGTCCGCCCAGTCCCAGTCGTGCCCGTCGACCGGATCGGCCGGTGCCGCCGGGGCCGTCGCGCCGGGTGCGCTCGTCCGGTCGCCGAGCCGGGCGATCACGGCGGAGAGCTGGCTCTGCACCGTCTTGGACAGCGGGGCCGCACCGGTGGTGGAGTCCACCAGGTCCTGCGCCACCTGGTGCAGCTTGATGTTGGTGCGCTGCGAGGTCTCGACCAGCGCCGTCCAGGCGTTCTGCGGGTCGATGCCGAAGGCGGCCACGAGCACGCCCCGGGCCATGTCGATGGTGCCGCGGCTCTGCATCGCCCGCCGCAGCTGCGTGACCTCACGGCTCAGCTCGGTGTCCGGGCCGTCGTCCTGGCCCGGGTCCGGAGCGGTGGCCGGCCCGTCGACACTCAGCACCACGTTGACGGCGGAGCAGCCACAGAGGTCGACCCGGTCCACGTCGAGGTCGACGCTGCCGTCCGAAGCGAGCAGGAGCGGACGCAGCGCGCTGTTCAGCTGCTGGTCCTCGTCCAGGTGGAGATCGCCGCGCACGCTGACGACCATCCGCTCTCCGTCCCAGTGGTTGAAGAGCCTCAGTCCGGACAGCCGGTGGGCGTCGACCGCGGGGGGCGGGGCTGCGCAGCGGGCGGCCGGACCGGTGCCGGACTGTGCAGCCTGCGACATGTCCGTCTCCCTCGGTGCGGCCTCGCGGTCCCGTCCCAGATTCCCGCTCTGCGGCAACATACGTCAAGTGATACCGGAAACGAAGTTCGGGGGTTCTGGGACGTGAACCACCGGGCCTACGATGCGTTTATGGATGGAGTACCGGAACCGCATGCTGGATGGACATTCATCACCAATCACGCGCGGGTGCTGGCTGCCATCGCCGACAATCAGAACGCGCGGATCCGCGACATCGCGGCGCACTGCCGGCTCACCGAGCGGGCCGTCCAGAAGATCATCGCGGACCTGGAGGAGAGCAGTTTCCTCTCGCACACCCGTGAAGGGCGCGGCAACGCGTACCGCATCTCGCCGGGAAAGACCTTGCGCCACCCGGCCGAGGCCGAGGCAGGTCTGACCGTCGCCTCCCTCCTCGGTCTTCTCGCCCAGGACGAGGCGCACCGCGGCGCGGGCCGCCAGGCCACCGACCACGGCTGAGCGCGCCGTCGGCGGTCGACATGGGCGGCTCCCCTGCCCCCGGACCGCCGCCCCCCGGCCGGCTTCTCAGGCGCCGGGCAGGAAAAGGCAGAACGGATGACCGTGCGGGTCCCGCAGGACGCGTACGTCCTTCTGCGGCTGGTGCTCCTCCAGCGTCGCGCCCAGGGCGCACGCCCGCTCCGTCTCCCCCTCCAGATCGGCCACCTGAAGGTCCAGATGCGCCTGCATCTGCTGGCTGTCCGCCCGCTGCGGCCACACCGGCGGCGTGTGGTCGGACTCCAACTGGAAGCTGAGGGAGGGCCGTCCCCCTTCCGGCGCGGCCAGGCGCACCCATTCCGGGCTGCGTTCGGCCTCCTCCCAGCCCAGCAGGGCCCGGTAGAAGTCGGCCAGCGCGGACGGGTCGGGGGTACCGAGGACGAAGCCACCGAGCGTTGCTGTCATGCTCCATCGGTTGCCCCCGGGATCCGCTCCCACGCGCCCGCGCCGGGAAGCGCCCCCGTCCGGCCCAGGAACACTGCGCTCCGGCCCGCGGCCGCCCCCTTCCGGCCCCCGGGGTTGCGCCGGGGCGGCTGCGTCCCGAACGTGGAGCCTCCACCCCTACGAACGGACTCGCCATGAGCGCTGCGCCCGGCTCCGAGAGCCGCCAGGAACGTTTCGACCGCGGCATGGAGACGCTGGCACGCGTCGACGGCGACGGCGGCCGGCGCGTCGTCGACGCCCTCGCCGACGTCAGCCCCGAACTCGCCCACCAGATCGTGGCCTGGGGTTTCGGGGAGATCTACAACCGTCCCGCGCTGCCCCCGCGGGACCGGCAGCTGGTCACCCTGGGCATCCTCACCGCCCTGGGCGGCTGCGAACCGCAACTGGAGGTGCACGTCCGCACGTCCCTCAAGGTCGGTCTCACCCCGCAGGAGATCGTCGAGACGCTGCTGCACGCGGCGGGCTACTGCGGCTTCCCCAAGGCCCTGAACGCCACCTTCGTGGCCAAGAAGGTCTTCGGTGAACTCGGGCTGCTCCCCGTCGAGCAGGAGTAGCCGCGGCGGCGCGGGCCGGCGTCAGCGCCCCGGCCGCCGCTCGTACTGGGAGGGCGGGTGCGCGCCGCGTGACGCCACGCGCTGGGGGTCACCTGATGCGCCCAGCCCCGTCGGCGCACCGGCGGCGGGGCCCTCGCCGGGCGCTCCCGGGATGCGGGCGGGCCGGGCACACCGGACGGTGGAGGCATGAGCAGACCGATCACCGTCTACCAGCCCTCCCCCACCGGAGGGCGCCGGGTCCGGGCCGACGGCGAGATCCTGGGGCTCGCCCACGATCTGCGCGACGTCGCGGAGTTCCTGCGTCAGGCCGGCCTTGAGATGGACGAGGCCGAGGTGGCGGCCTCGCCGCTGATCGACTGGCGCGGCGGTGGGCCCGGGACCTGGCCCGCGCCCTGGTAGCGGCCGGCCCGGATGCGTCGAGTGCGCCGCTCAGGAGGAGGAGAGCGGCGGCTTTCCGGGGGCGACGGCGTGCTGTGTGACACGGCCGAAGGCGCGGAAGCCGAGGCGGCGGTAGGCGGGCTCGCCTGCGGCGGAGGCCTGGAGGACCGCGAGGAAGTGGCCGGCCCTGCGGGCCGTGTGCAGGGCGGCGAGGGCGATGGCGCCGCCGTAGCCGCGGCGGCGGTCGGCGGCGAGGGTGCTGATGTGGTAGATCCCGGCGACGTCCGCGTGCAGGAAGACCTCGGCCGAGCAGACCGCGCGGCCCGCCGCGTACCCGACCAGGTAGCGGGCCGGGCAGTCGGCGGCCAGCGCTCGCGCGGCGGTGCGCTCGTAGAAGCGGCGGACGGTCGCGGCGGGCGGGTCCCAGGTGGCGGCGAGGACGGCGGCGTAGTCGCGCAGCCGCTCGGGCGTGGTCACCGGGTGGACGTCGAGGCCGGCGACGTAGGGCTGGGGCAGGGTGTCGGTCAGCTCGGCCCACATGACCGTCTCGGTCGCGCTCGCGGGCAGGCCGGCGGCGGAGAGGCGCTGTGCGAGGTCGGGTGGGGTCGAGGCGGGCCCCGCCCACCAGGAGAAGGGGCGGCCGGTGGCGGCGAGCGCCGCGGCGGTCTCGGCGATCCGGACCGGCGCGGTGCCGGGGGTGAAGCGGGCCGCGGCGACGACGTTGAAGGTGTCGTCGTCCAGGCCGCTGTCCGCGATCAGCAGGTCACCGGTGGCGGTGACGGCCGCGCCCGGCAGGGCCCGGTGCAGGTGGCAGGCGTGCTCGGCGAGGTTGCGCTCCGCCCTGCCCGCCAGGTCGGTCGTGTCCCGTAGGTCCTGCTGCGCACTCATAGTGGTCGATCAGATCACATCCGGACGAATCCCCCGGGGTCCGGCGGGACCGTGTGCGCCTGTGTCCCCGCGGCGGGGCCGGTGCCCCGCCGCGGGGACGCGGACCCGCCCGGCGCCGGCGGGGGCGTCAAGGGCGGGCGTGGCCGCGGCGGCTGACAGGCGGTCAGCAGGTGAGGTTGCCGCCGGGGTCGACGCCGAGGATCTGCGCGAACTTCTTGTAGTTGTCGACGCGGCTCTGGACCTGCGACGGGTTGCCGCCGTTGCACTCCAGGCTCCCGTTGATGCTGCGGATGGTCTCGCCGAAGCCGGCGCCGCCGACCATCGCGTTGTGCGGGGTCATGGTGCCGGGCCCGCTCTGGGTGTTCCAGTACCACAGGCCGGTCTTCCAGGAGACCGCCGCGTCGTTCTGCACGAGGTCGGGGTTGTGGAGCAGGTCGATGCCGAGGGCGTCGCCCGCGGACTTGTAGTTGAAGTTCCAGCTGAGCTGGATCGGCCCGCGCCCGTAGTACTTGTCGTTGCCGGCCGGGCAGCCGTAGGACTGCGAAGTGTCACAGTAATGGGGGTAGTTGGCGGTGTTCTGCTCGACGACGTAGACGAGGCCGCCGGTCTCGTGGCCGACGTTGGCGAGGAAGGCCGCGGCCTCCTGCTTGCGCACCGTGTCGCTGCCGGTACCGGTGAACTCCGGGTAGGCACTCAGGGCGGCGTTCAGCCCGTCGTAGGTGTAGAAGGAGTTCCGGCTCGGGAACATCTGGTCGAACTGGGCCTGGCTGACGACGAAGTCCGCCTGGGCGTCGGCCTTCTCGGCGGAGGCGGGCGAGGCCAGGGTGAGCAGGCCGAGGGTGGCGGCCGAGGCGGTGGCGGTGAGCAGCGCGAGGATACGACGGCGCATGGGGGGGCGCTCCATTCGACAATGCGGAGGTGGGGGGTTCGGCGCCGCGGGCCGGGGCACGCCCGGGCACAGGTGTGCCACGGGGTGCGCCGTGGGGGAAGGCCCGCGGCGCCGCCGTTCGACGGGCCGGTTCCAGACCGGCCCCGCGGGTCCGTCAGCCGCCGACGTTCACGTCGATGCAGGCGTAGAACGCGTTGGACGTGTCCGCGATGTTCCAGACGGCGAGCACCTTCTGACGTCCGGTCAGGGAACCGAAGTCGACCTGGTGGGTGACGGTCGCGCCGGGCTTCGCACCATTGTCGTTGAACTCGGCGATCCGCCGGCCGCCGGCGAAGTACTGCCAGGTGCTGGTGGCATGCTGAGCCGTCAGCTTCCACTGGAAACTGGCGGTGCGCGGCACGGGGGTCGCGATCCAGCCCTTGGAGTCGTCGTCGAGCTCCGCGAACCGGCTGTTGCCGCCGCTGCAGCTCGTCAGCCCCTTGGGGCCCTCGACGCTCTGCGGTTCGTACGTGATGTCGCCGCAGGACACGGTGCCGGCGGCGCATTGCGCCTGGCGGCTGGGCGGGGTGGAGATGTAGCCGTGCGCGCTCGCCGGTCCGGCGGGCAGGCTGACGGCGATGACCGGGGCCAGTGCCGCGCCGATGAGCGCGGCCGTCTTCCTTCTGGCGTTCATGCGTACTCCTTCACTCGCGGTCTTCCTGCCGGCACGAACGTGGGGGGACGCGGGCAGGCCGGCCTCTCGTGGGTGGGGCCAAGAGGCGCGAAGGGACAGCGGAAGGCGCGCCCGTGGGTTCGGGCGAACTTCCGTAAGCGGAACGGCCGTTACTGCTTGGCCTAGACCATACAAGCGGGCGTGCCCCTGTCAAGGCACACGCGGCGAACGGGTCCGCGCCGGGGACCCGGGCATGGCGAAGGCCCCCGGGTGGCGCGGTCGCTGCGGACCACACCTCACGGAGGCCTTCGTTGTCTCGTCGCCTTCCGGCGTCGTCGCGCGGCGAGCGGTCTGTGGTCAGCTCGCGGCGCGGCTCCGGCCGACGTCGATACTCAGGGCCCGCACGAACGCGTCCTCGGTCTCCGCGCTGAAGAAACCGTTGATGCCGCGCAGGAGTTGCAGCGCCGTCCGCACACCGGCCGGCAGGGGCCGCGGCATACCGGCCGCGGCCACCGCGAGCTTGTCCGGGGCGGTGCGGGCCGCCTCCAGATGCTCGTGCGCCAGGCCGAGGTCGCCGGTGACCGCGTGGCGCACCGCGCAGGTCACGTCGTACGACGCGCTGCGGGAGAGCGCGAGGAGCGACTCGACGCCGGACGCCGGCGCGCCGTCGCCGGCCGCCGCGCTGAGATGACCGCCCGCCCGTTCGAGGATCTTCGCTATGGCGGACAGCCGCCCCGCTTCCAGAACTGCCTGAGGTGCCATGCCGATTCCTCTCGTCGCCCTGTCCGCCGACCCCGTCCCTCCACCGTTTATCACCACGGCTCGTGCGGAGCGAACCTCCGCGCGGGGGCGCACAGCACGCGCAGAGAGAGGGCGCGGGGCGCGGATGCGGCGGTTGAGGCACGGGGCGGCGCACGGAGCCCGCGGCGGGTCGCGGCCGACGCGCTGCCCCGCCCCGGCCCCCGCGTACGGAGCGCCGGGGTTCCTGCGGCTGAACGCGGGCCCGCTGCCTCCCGCGTCACTGGTACGGCGGCGCCACGGGCGGCGGCGGGGCCGTCGGCTGGGGCGGCGCGAGCGGCAGGTCGGGCCGGCTGTCGTGCACGACCCGGGCGAGGTGGAACGCGTACTCGAACGTCTGGGTGAGCCCCACCGCGATCAGCAGGTAGCCCTCGTCCTGCTCGTAGACGGTGCGGCGCTGGGGATTGGCCGGGTGCTTCAGCTCGAAGGAGAGCACGTGCCGGTAAAGGGCGTCCCGCGCCTCCTGCCGGGTCCCGGTCACGTGCCCGACCGGCCGCGTCACCATCCGCACCCCGCCGAGCCCGCCGCCCAGGCACGTCAGCATCAGCCCCCAGGTGCCCCTGGTCGCGTCGTCCCTCACTGCTCCCCCGTACGTCGATCACTCGTCGGAGCGGCACTCTGCCACACCGGTCCCGCGCCCCTCGACCCGCCCGCTGTGCGAGACTCGAACGGTGAGACAGCCAGAGCTGGACGACCTCGCCCGGCTGCGGCGGGCCCGGGACCGGATGGACCGGGACTACGCCGAGCCGCTGGACGTCGCCGCGCTCGCGCGGGTGGCGCTGATGTCCGCGGGCCACTTCTCGCGCAGCTTCCGCGCCGCGTACGGCGAGACTCCGTACAGCTACCTGATGACGCGCCGCGTCGAGCGGGCCAAGGCGCTGCTGCGCCGGGGCGACCTCACGGTGACCGAGGTCTGCTTCGCCGTCGGCTGCACCTCGCTCGGCTCGTTCAGCTCGCGCTTCACCGAGCTGGTCGGGGAGAGCCCGAGCGCCTACCGGGCCCGGCCGCACGACGACGCCGCCGCGATCCCGGCCTGCATGATGAAGATCCACACCCGGCCCGTGCGGAACGGGGAGGCAGGGCCCGCCGCCCGGTCGTAGGCTGAGCGGCATGGACGACATCAAGCTCTCCACGTGCTTCATCGCTGTGGACGACCCCGACAGGGCGATCGCCTTCTACCGCGATGTGCTCGGCCTCGAGGTGCGCAACGACGTCGGTTACGAGGGGATGCGCTGGGTGACCGTGGGCTCGCCGGCCCAGCCGGACGTGAGTGTCGTCCTGGAGCCGCCGCTGGCCGATCCGAACGCCTCCGACGCCGACCGGAAGGTCATGGCCGAGCTGCTGGCCAAGGGGCTGCTGCGCGGTGTGCTCTTCACCACCGAGGACTGCGACGCCACCTTCAAGCGGGTCAGCGAGGCGGGCGCCGACGTGGTCCAAGAGCCGATGGACCAGTTCTACGGGGTCCGCGACTGCGCCTTCCGCGACCCCGCCGGCAACCTCCTGCGCTTCACGCAGCCCCTCAAGGAGTGAGCGGACCGCGGCGCGCCGCCGCCCGTCAGGTCCGCGCGGCACGGTTCGCCCGCCCCGTTCCCGGGGAGTAACTCCCCATGCCGGACCGGATATCGCCGACGCACGCGGTCATCGTGGGAGTGGAGCGCTACGACGCGGGGCCGGCCTGGGACCTCGACGGCCCGGTCCGCGACGCCGTCGGCCACACCCGCAGGCTGCTGGCCGCCGGGGTACCGCCGGAGCGGATCACCCTGCTCCTCTCCCCCACCCCGGACCACGAGCGGCTCGCCGCCGAGGCCGGGGTCCCGGTCCGGCCGGCCGGACGGGAGGCCGTGCACCAGGCCCTCTTCCGCGAACTCCCCGCCCGCGAGGGCGCGTTGTTCTTCCTCGCCTGGTCCGGGCACGGCCTGGTGGCGGCCGACGGCCACCGCCGCCTGCTCTACGCCGACGCCACCGGGCAGGACCTGCGCAGCCTGGATCTCGACGCGGCGCTCGCCGCGTGGCGCTCGGACCTGGTGCCGTCCTTCCCACACCAGTTGTGGCTGCTCGACACCTGCCAGCTGTTCGCCGATCCGTCCCGGCTCGACGGCGCCCTCGCGCCCGATCCCGTCCCCGTGCGGCCGCTGCGCGAGCGGCCGGGCCAGCACGCCCTGTTCGCGTGCGCCCCGGGCCAGTCCGCGCGCGGCGGCCGCACCGGCGGGCCCGGCGTCTTCACCGGCGCCGTGCACGACCTGTGGGACGAGACCGGCCCCGCGGGCGCGCTGGCCGACCCGCGGGTGCTGGCCGAGCGGCTGCGGGAGCGGATCACCGGCCGGGGCCGGGCCGTGCAGAGCCCCACCTACTTCTGGCACTCCGGCCCCGAGGGGCAGGGCGAGCGGTGGCGGCGGCCCGCGGCGGCCGCCCCGGGCCCGGGCCGCGTGCCGCGCGAGGTACGCCGGGAGCTCGTCCGCGCGCTGGAGCGCATCCCGGCGATGCGGGAACCGCAGACGCGCGCCCAGGTGATCCGGCAGCTGCCGCCCGAGATCGGCGCCGGCGTGCCCCAGTCCCCGATCACCCGGCCCGCCCTGCTCGACCTCGTCGACACCTGCCTGGAGTTCCCCGGCGGCCTCGGCGAGCTGTGCGAGGCGATGGAGATGGTCGACACCGGAACGCGCGCGTACGAGGATTTCTCGGCCAGGGCACGCGAGTTGACCGAAAAGGATGACTGAGACACAGGGTTCCCGAGCAGGAGTGCAAGGGACATGATGGAGCACAAGGGGTCGGCGTCGGCGTCATCGGCGACCCAGATGCTGGGAGGGCCACGGCACCATGGACCACGCCGACAGCGCTGTTGAATCGGAGCTTGTAGACCTCGGGGGATGGACGCTTGAGCAGCTACGCGCGCATACCGGAGCCGAGCGAGCGCAGGGCAAGCGACGACTGCTGCGCAAGCTCGACGACCCGGACGTCAACTTCGGTGGTGACGACAAGAGTTGAGCGGTGCCGCCGGGCACCGGGCGGGGGGTCGGGACCGGCCGATGCCCGCTGAGCCCGTGGGGGCGCCCACCGCGCTGCGGCGGCACGGGTTCTCGGCCACGGACTTCGACGCGCTGGCCGCGGGCGGCGGCAGCCCCCGCGTGCTGCGGGACCTGTGGCGGGCCGAGCGCAGCCACCGGCTGCTCCTGATCGACCTCTTCCTGGACCTGCTGCGCGAACACCCCTGGTCGGTGGGGCCGTTGGACCCGGTCGACGAACCGTGGGAGCTGCTCCTGCGCGCGGACCGGCGCGACCACGCCGCGGTCGAGGAGCTGCTCATGGCGCCCGAGACGGGGCTCTGGCTCGCCGGAACCCTGCGCGCCCTGCGCGGCACCGCGCCCCCCGCCGCCGCGCCCGCGCCGCTGTGGGTGGAGACCGGGCACTTCCACGCGCTGGCCGCGGCGGCGGCGCTGCGCACCGGCACCGACTTCACCCTGCGGGTGCCCGCGCGGCACGGCACCGTCCTGCTGCCCGGCGTCGGCCGCGCCGTCGCGCCCGGCGCCGCCTGGAGCCGGGCCCGGGTCACGGGCGCGGACGGGCAGGTGATCCTGCGGATCGGCACGCACACGGTCCGGGTCCCGGCCCCGTACACGACGGCGGCGCCCGGCTGGGAGCCCGCCCGCCGCATCGCCCTGACCTCGCTCGGCGCCCCGCGCTCCGTGCTCCTCGACGACCTCGGGCCGCACCGGGTGGTACCGAGCGCGCAGGGCCGGCCGCCGGGGCGGCTGCCCGCGGACGAGGCGGAGTGCTGGAGCGAGCTGCTGCACGCGGCGGCCCCGCTGCTGGCGGAGGCCGACAGCCAGTCCGCGACCGACATCGCCGTGCTGCTGCACAGCGTGGAGCCGGTGGTGCGGACCGGCGGCGAGCGGCTGACCAGCGCCACCTCGGGCGACGGCGCGGGGCGGCTTGCCTGCGCCCGGCCCGCGGACGCCGAGCAGCTCGCCGCGGTCCTCGCGCACGAGATCCAGCACACCAAGCTGAGCATGCTGATGCACCTGTACCAGCTGTACGAGCCCGACGACGCCACCCTCTTCTACACCCCGTGGCGCGACGAGCCCCGTCCGCTGCGCGGGCTGCTGCAAGGTGTCTACGCGTTCACGGCCGTGACCCGCTTCTGGCGCGGCCGGGCCGGGCTCGCGGCACCGGGCCGCACCGCGGCCTGCTTCGAGTACGCCCTGTGGCGGCGGCAACTGCTGCGCGTGCTCGCCCGGTTGGCGGACCACGAGGGCCTCACCGAGCTGGGCCGCAGGGTGGTGCGGCGGCTGCGCGAGACGGTGACGGGGGCCGGCCGCCCGGAGCCGTTCGACGCGGTGGACGCGCTGGCACGGGACGCCGCCGACCATCACACGATGAGCTGGCGGCTGCACCACCTCACCCCCGACCCGGTGGCGGTGGCCGCGCTGGCCGCCGCCTGGCCCGCGCCGCCGCGGCCCCGCGCGGTCGGGGCGGCGCGGGTCTGCCCGGACCCCGCGGTGCCGCGCCTGGACGTGGTCGCCGCGCTGTACCGGATGCGGCTGGCCGAGCCGGCCGCGGCCGCCGACGCCGAACCGCCGCGCGACGCCCGCCCCGCCCAGACGCTCCTGGTCGGGGGCGACGCGGCGGGCGCGGTACGGGCCGCCGCCGCGGCGCTGTCCGGGGCCGGAGCGGACCGGTCGGCCTGGGCCGACCTCCTGCTGGCCCTGCGCGCCGCCGCGCCGGACGGCCCCGGCCAGGTGGCCCGCGCACAGCCGGAGCTGGCCTACGCGGTGCACCGGGCCGTGCGCGGCGCCGAGGGGGCGGGCCCGGACCCCGTCGCGTTCGCCGGCTGGCTCGACGGACTCGCGACGGGCTGAACCGGGCGGCCCCGGCCGGTCAGATCGGCATCGGGTCGATGTCGCAGTTGGCCCGGCGGGAGGCCACCGCGTCGGCGTGCGCCGGGTGCCGCTCGCCCAGGACCCGGCCGATCCCCTCGACGGCGGCCTGGCGCAGCTCCTCGGACTCCGCGAGCCGGCCGAGCGCCCGCAGGTCCTGGGAGAGGTTGCTGAT
The DNA here is from genome assembly GCF_040611655.1 of Streptomyces sp. NPDC006552. Taxonomy (NCBI): domain Bacteria; kingdom Bacillati; phylum Actinomycetota; class Actinomycetes; order Kitasatosporales; family Streptomycetaceae; genus Streptomyces; species Streptomyces sp. NPDC006552. The sequence continues at coordinate 81,269 of NZ_JBEXOS010000009.1, read as the reverse complement.
CAGCACCAGCACCGTCGGGTGGTTCGCCCCGAGACTCTCCTTCGCGGCCGTCAGGGTGGCCTCGTCCAGGGCGAGGGCGCCGGCCGCGTCGCCCTGGGCGAACAGGTCGCTGGCGAGGTTGATCCGGCAGACCAGGGCGTCGGGGTGCCCGTCGCCCAACTGCGCGGTGCACCGGGCGAGCGCCGACTCGTTCAGGGTGCGGGCCTCGTCGACCTTGCCGAGGAGCCGGTAGGTGATGGCGAGGTCCATCTCGGCTTCCAGGGTGTGCGGGTGGTCGGCGCCGAAGACCCGGGCGAACAGGTCCCGGGTGGCCTCGCCGAGCCGCATCGAATCGGTCAGCTCGCCGGACTGGCGCAGGTCGACCGAGAGGTTGAGGGAGGCCACCAGCGAGTCCGGGTGCTCGGGTCCGTACCGGCTGAGCAGTTCCTTGCGGGCCCGCCGGGTCAGCTCGGCGGCCTCGGCGTGGCGGCCCGCCTTGCGCAGGGAGACCCCGAGCCGGGCCACGTTGCGCAGGGTGTTGGGGTGGTTGGCGCCGATCTGCAGCTGGTAGCGCTCGGTGATGCCTTCGAAGAGCTGCACGGCGTCGACGTACTCGCCCAGTTCGCGGCGGTCGAGCGCGATGCTGGACTCGGTGAGCATGCTGGACAGGGAGTCCTCGCCGAACATCTGGGTGCGGCGCCGCCAGGTCTGGCGGTCCAGTTCCAGGGCGCCGCGGAAGTCGCCGGTGACCCGCAGGCTCACGCCCAGGTTGTGGGCGTGCATCAGGGTCTCGGGGTCGTCGTCGCCGTAGGCGCGCACGGCCCGCTCGTAGACCTCCTCGTTGATGGCGCGGGCGGCCGTGAAGTCGCCGCTCGCCCGGCTGTCGGAGGCGGCCAGGCCGCGCACGCGCAGGAACTCGTCGTCCACGTCGGAGCCGGGCCGCTCCTCCAGGACCGCGAGCATCCGGGTGCTGAGCGCGGCGGCCTCGCGGTAGCGGCCCAGCGCCCACAGCACGTAGCGCAGGTGGCGGCCGAGCATCAGGGTCTGCCGGTCGTCCTCGCCGTGCAGCTCGCACCAGCTGTCGTAGGCCCGCTGGGAGAAGTCCCGCGACCCCTCGTGGTCGCCCCAGTAGTAGAGGAACTCGGCGACCGCGTGCACCATCTGGCGGACGTGCCGCGAGGGCGAGCGCATCGCCTCGGAGACCACCACGTGCGGGTACAGCTCGCCGAACCGGCCCCAGTGCGAGGGGTCCTGCGGGTCGCGCGGGGTGGCGGCGGCGAGCAGCAGGTGGGCCCCGTGCTGCATCCGGTCGCGCTGCTCCTGGGACATTCGGGCGTTGAGCACGGCCTGGACCAGGCGGTGCATCTGGATCGAGTTGGTGCGGTGGTCGATCTTCGCCAGGGAGTAGCGGTTGATCTCGCGGATGGCACGGCCCAGGCGCAGCGGGTCGGTCAGGGACCGGTCCAGGTCAGGCGCGATCGGCTCGACGGGGGCTCCGGAGAAGAGCGAGCGGGCGATCGGTTCGGGAGCGAAGTAGGAGCAGACCTGGAGGAGTTGGAGCGCGGCGCTGTTCTTTCCCTCCAGGTGGTCCAGGGAGACGTTCCAGGCGGTCGCGACGGTCTGCTCGTACTGGGTGGGCGGGGAGACCGCCATCAGCTCGGCGCGCTTCTCCTCGAACAGCCGCAGATAGTCCTCGGCCGGCATGCCCGTCTCGGCGCGCCAGGCGGACGCCTGCTCGACCGCCAGCGGCAGGTCGCCGAGGACGGAGGCGAGCCGGTCGGCCTCGTCGTCGGGGAGGTCGGGGTTGCGCCGCTGGAGGAGCTGGATACTCTCCTCGCGTTTGAAGACGTCGACCTCGAGGGGGTGGGCCAGCGTGTTCCACTGCGGGTTGCGCGAGGTGACCAGGATGGAGCCGGCCGAGCCGCCGCCCGAGGTGAGGGGGAAGTAGTTCTGGACCGACTCGGGGCTCTCCGCGTTGTCGAAGACGAGCAGCCAGTTGGGGTAGGGGCGGCCGGTGCGCAGCGCCTCCAGGACGGCGGGCACGGCGGTGTTCGCCTCGCCGGTCACCGGCAGGTCGAGCCGGAGCGCGAGCTCCACCAGCGCCTGGGCGATCTGCGTGGGCCGCTCGGCGGGGATCCACCACACGACGTCGTAGCGGGCCGCGTTGCGGTAGACGTATTCGAGCGCGAGCTGCGACTTCCCGACGCCGCCCATCCCGTGCAGGGTGTGCGGCAGCACGGCGGTCGGGCCCTGGCCGAGATCGTCCTCCAGGCGTTGCAGGAGGTCGTCGCGGCCGGTGAAGACGAGGTTGCGCGGCGGCATGTTGCCGAGGATCGCGGGGCGGACCGCGCGCGCCTGGTAGGCCGCGCCGGCCGGTTCCTCACGGGCCTCGGCGGCGGGGGCGGCGGTCCCGGGGACGACCGTGGTCACTGGCGTGCCTCCTTGGAGCGGGCCCGGTGCACCCGGTTCCCGGCGGGCCGGGGCGGCGGCCGGGGCGTGCGGGGAGTGGGTGGAATCAATATGATTCGGGCCATTTTGTGAATTATGGGGCTTCATTGTGCCTCGGGAAGTTTCATCCGATATCACTCCGCCACGCTCCCCAGCGTCCGTCGGTGGTGCCGTTTCCGTATGCGCCGCGATCAGCCGGCCCAGCCGCCGGGCCCTCGGCAGGTGTTCTCCGGCCAGCACGCTGAGCACGGCGTGCTCGACCGCCCGGAAGCGCGCGTTCTCCGCCGTCACTTCCGGTTCGGGCGGCTGCTCGCGCCCGTCGTAGTGGGCCAGCAGTTCCCGGGCCGCACCGCTGCGGGAGGCGAGGACCTCCGCGGCCCGGCGGGAGGCCTGCAAGGTGGTCCGCTTGGTTCCGGCGGCGAGCAGCTCCTCGCGCACGCCCGGCCGGAACACATAGGCGCTCTCGTCCCCCGGCAGCACCTCGACCAGGCCGCTCATCAGCAGCTCCGCCAGGTGCACCGGCTCCGACCTGGGCAGCATCGCGCGCTGCACGGCGGTGATCACCGGCAGATCGAGCTGGACCGCGGCCAGCCGCACCGCGAGGGCGAAGGCCTCCGTCGACGCCCAGACGCGGAAGCGGCCGACCTGTTCGGCCGCGGTGGCGTCGGCGGGGGTCGTGGCCTCGGGCTCGGGCTCGGCCCCGGGCGGGCCGGGCACCACCATGAGGGCGGCGACCTCGGTCCAGCGCGGCTGTTGGCCCGCCACGAAGCGGGCCCAGGGTGACAGCCACTCCCCCGACACCTCCAGGACCGGCACGGCCAGCGCGTGGTCCCGGCGCAGCGGAGCCACCCACTCCTCGGCGCCGTGCGGTTGCGCCGGCTCCCAGCGCACCGCCTCGCCCGCCGCGCCACGGCCGGCCAGGTGGAGCCTGACCCGCTCGGGCCGCAGCCCGGTGCGGTGCCAGAGCCGCTGCGGCAGCGTGCTCAGCACGGCGAGCGGCTGGTGCCTGCCCCACAGGGCGAGCGCGCTGTGCACGGCCCCGCTGCGCCAGGCGGCCGCGACCCCGTCGGTGAGGACGAGCACGATCCGGCGCCCGGACTGGTCGACGAGGCTGCGCACCGGGTGGGTGGCGCCGCGCCGGCCGGGGTCCCGCAGCACCACGTCGCCGGTGGAGTCGGTGTCCAGGCTGCGCAGCACGATGTCGCGGAAGCCGCCGTAGCGACGCAGCACGGCGGCGAGGCGGTCGGCGGTGCCCCGCCAGACGGCCATCTGCGGTGCGCCGTCGACGACGAGCACGACGTCCCAGCGCGCTTCCGGGGCCGGCCGCAGCGCGGGCGGCAGCCAGGGCGCCTCGGCGAACTGTTCGCCGGTGCGCTCCTCGTCGACCTCGTCGGTGGGCGAGGTCCTGCGGAGCTGCCGGAAGGGTCGCAGGGCGCGTCCCAGCTCCCGGGCCGAGGGGCCGGGGCGGCGGCGCGGGCGGGCGGGGCGGCGAGGGCGGGGGTCCGGACGGGGCACGGGTTCGCCGCCCTCCGCGCCGTCCTCCGCGCCGTCCGCCTCAGCGGGCGACCGCGGTGGGGGCGGGTGCGCGGGGGTGGCCCGGTCCGCGGCGGCCCCGGCGGGCTCCGGTGCGTCCTGGGGTGGGGGGCCGGGGGCGGGCGGCGGGTCCTGCGGGGCGGGGGCCCGGGGTGGCACGGCGTTCCGCGGCGGTACGGGGGCGGGCTTCTTCGGCGGGTCCAGGAGTTCGGGGTGCTGCTCGGCGATCCACAGGGCGTCCGCCACTTCCCACCAGCGCAGCTCCCCCACGGGCAGGCGTGGGCGGCCCGCGGGCGGACGCGGTCCGTGCGCGCCCGGCGCCCGGCCGTCGGGAGCGGAGGGGTGGTCAGTCACCGAGCCCGGTCCCGTCGGCCTTCAGCGAGTGCCAGATGGCGCGCAGGACTGCCTGCCACTCGGCGGCGTCGCCGTCCTCGTACGCGTAGGCGCCCGAGGTCGCCAGATGCGCGGCGTTCAGCAGCATGTCGGCGGAGAGACCGTCGGTGCGCTCGCTGCGGGACGTGAAGTCCTGGATCAACTTGCCGTGCATGTCACCGAGTCGGTCGGAAAAGTGGGCGGAGAGCAGTTCCCCCAACCCTTCCGCACCGGGGTCCGGCATGTCCAGACGCAGACAGCGACGCAAGAAAGCCTCCGGGAACTCCTGTTCCCCGTTGGAGGTCATGATCACGATGGGAAATGCCCGGGCGCGAACGGTTCCGTCCGTGATGCGAGCGGTTCCGCCCGGATCGGCGGTGTGCACGGTGACGTCCGGCTGCTTCTTGCTCACACGAACGAGTGGCGGTACGGCGTAGAAACCGTCTTCGAAGAGGGACAGCAGATCGTGCGGGAGGTCGACGTCGCACTTGTCGATCTCGTCGATGAGCAGTACGCGCGGGATGCGGTGCGGCAGCATCGCCGTGCCCAGCGGCCCCAGCTGGACGAACTCGCCGATATCGGTGCCGGGTTCACCTGCCTCGGGCTGCCGCGCCGCGGCCGCCAGGTGCGCCTGTTGTTGCTGCTGGGCGAGGTACCACGCCTGGCCCGCCTGGGCCCGGCCGATGACGTCGTACTCGAAGAGGCCCGAGGCCAGGGTGGTGCGGCTGGTGACGGGCCACTGCAGGACCCGGCCGAGCTCCAGTTCGCGGGCGATCCGGAAAGCGAGGGCGGATTTGCCGACTCCGGGGCGGCCGGTGATCAATAACGGTCGGCGCAGCAGGATCGCCGCGTTCACCAGGCGCACCTCGTCCGGCGGCGGGGTGCGCGGCGCGTCGGCCGGGCCGAGCCGGCGGTCGGCCTCGTCCTCGTCCGGCGGCCGGGGCTGGACCGGGCCGCCGCCGAAGCTGCGCCAGCGCGGGCCCTCGGGCCAGCTCCGCTCCTCGTAGGGCTCCTGGGGGCGCGGTCTCCCGGTGCCCCGGTACGGCAGTCCGTCGGTCTCCTGCGCGTTCACTCGGTCCCCCCTACGAAGGCGGCGGGGGCGCACGCGTCACCGTCGAGGAGCTGCTGCGGATCGTCCCAGACCACGCCCAGTTGCTGGATCAGCGCCTTGTCGCGCACTTCCGCGGTGCCCGCTGCCGCATCGCTCCTCCACTGTCGTGCAGCGGCGGGAAGGTTGGCCAGCCCCTCCCCGGCCAACAACTCCTTCACCAGACCGTGGAAGGCCGCCGGGGCGTCCGGCGCCCGGTGGAAGACCATCACGGGTACGCCGAGATCCAGGCCGAGCCGCAGTTCGTGCGAGCCGGTGCCCTCGCCCGCCCGCGGAGTGTCGCTGAGCACCATGCAGACCACACCCTCCTCCTTGCCGATCCGGGCATCCAGCAACGCGAGATGCTCGGGGTCGGGGCGGCCCTGCGGGTCGCACCAGTGGGCGCGCCCGCCGCCCGGGTCGCTCTTGAAACGCGTCCACCGCCTGCGCCAGGCGTGGTGCAGATCGCGCCGCTGCATCCGTTCGAGGCTGTGCACGTACACCCACGGGTATTTGCTCAACAACGGGTTGGAATGCCCCAGTCGGGGATCGCGGTCCCACCATTCGACGGGCTCCGTGAGCAGCTCCGCCGGCAGGAAGAACTCCAGGACCACGTTCTCGTCCCGAGACTGCCACAGCTCGGCCGTCGCCGACAGGAGGTCCGCGACGGCGTACGGGAGCCTGCTGCGCGGCACGGGCTCCACGGGGTCGCAGTCCTCCTGGTGCAGTCGCACGGATTCGGTGTACCGGACGCGGGACGAGACCCGGTAGTGCGCCTCGTGCCTCCCCTGACGCGCCACGTGCGCGTCCGAGGGGCGCAGGTCCGGCGCGACCTTGATGAACAGCCGGATGACCGGCACGTGCGGCTCCGCGAACGCGCCGTCCCCGCCCTGCGCGCCGCGCTCCAGCACGGCCCGCTCCGCCCGGGCGGCCGGATCCGGCCGTCCGGAGAGCCGCGCCCGCAGCGCGCGCAGCCCGTGCGCCCCGTCGCGTTTGCCCCACTCCTGTGCGAAGTGGTCGTTCCAGGCGCGTATCTCGCCGACGAGCGGCGCGGCCTCGGGGCGCAGCATCAGGTGCTCCAGCAGGGCCATGCTCGGTTCGAGGCCGCCGACCGGCGCGTTGTGGCAGGCCAGGTGGACGAAGGCGTGCCAGGCCGAGCGGCAGTGCCGGGGCAGCCGGATCCGGTCGTTCGTGGCAGCGGCCACCAGGGCGGGCAGTTCGGGCAGGGCCAGGTCGAGCCCCTCGCGCAGGGCGGTCCAGTCGCGGCCGTGGTAGAGGTCGACGGCGTGCCACTCGTCGAGCAGCGGGCGCAGTTTCCCCGCCACGGCGGGTGCCACGAACTCGGTGGCGTCCACCAGCCGTTCGAGGCCGTCCTCCTCCCGGCTGCAGTGCCGGACGGCCTCGGCGAACGCCTGTCGTGCGGTACGGAATCCCTCCAGGTCCAGATCCGGGAAGTCGTCGCGCAGCTCACGCGCCCACTGCAGCCGTCCCCGTTCGTCGGCGAGCGGGGTCGACGTGCCGAGCGCCTCGACCATCTCCCGCAGCGTCCGCTGTCTCTCCTGCCGTCCTTCTGCGCCTCGCGGCACGTGCGTCCCCCTCGCACTGCGTAACATCCGGCGTCACCCGGGCAGTTCCTGTGCCAGCACCTCGTACAGGTGCCGATTGGTCCAGTACGCGCTGTGGGCGGCCGACACCGGCTGCCCGTTGTCCACTTCGACGTCGCGCACACGCGGCCCGAAGAGGCCGGCGCCGACGAACGAGAGCAGGTCACGCCGGTCGTAGACGTTGAGCCAGGCCGGGAAGGCGGCGGGCAGTCCGGTGCCGTAGGGGCGCGAGGGCAGGGCGTCCAGCTCGTAGAGGAGGGGCGCCTGGGAGCCGACGGTGACCAGTTGGGCGACCTCGGGCGGCGTGCCGCCGTCCCCGGCCAGCAGGTCGAAGGCGACGATGCCGCCGAGGCTGTGGCCGAGGAGCACCACGGGTGGCTCCAGGCGCCGCGCCAGCTCCGCGACGTACGCCCGTACGGCCTGGCCGCGGACGAGATAGCTGAGGATGTCCCCGGCGAATCCCAGGGAGTGCTCGCTGATGCGGCTGCGCCGGCCGACGACGAACCGGGAGCCGCCGGCCCGCTCCAGCAGCCGCGCGGAGGCGCCCAGGGCCCTGCCGAGGGCGTCCCCCAACCCGCGTTCCTCGCCGCCGAGCTGGTCGACGACGGCGGCGGCCATCGCGTCCCGTGCGGCCGGCGGGACGGCGCCCGGGCCGCCCGGGTGCCCGGCGAGGGCGCGGGCGGCCAGCGCGCGTCCGGTCAGCCGTGCCAGGCCGGCCGCGCCGGCGCCGTCCGCCGCGTCGCAGGCGCGCCGGAAGCCGTCCGAGGCCAGCAGCGCCGCCACGGCGCCGGCCGGGCCGGAGTCGAGGCCCGCGGCGGCCCACGCCGCTCGCACCGGTTCGGCGCGGTCCAACTCCGCCGCCCAGGCCCATAGTTGGCGCCCCGCCGGGAGCGCACCGGGCAGAAAGGGCGCGGTCGCCTGCTGTCCGGCCAGGGCGAACAGCAGCAGCTCCGCGTCCGGGTCCGCGTACAGCAGGGCCCAGCGGGCACGCTCCTCGTCCCGCGGGAGGGGTTTCACGGCCGGCTCACCCGGCTCGTACCCAGGGATGGAGGCGCCGTCGGCCCGCAGGTACGAGCCGAGGGCGGAGCCCCAGTCGCACTCCGCCACCGTCACGTCGGGCCGCGCCCCGGACAGGCCGGCGCGCACGGCGCCCAGCGCCTGCGCATAGCCCGGCGCCCGCACCCCGGTGCCGTGGATGAACAGCACGCTCGTCAAGGATCCTCCGCGAACTCCCCCGTGGGCCACGGCATATGAGGCTCACTCAGTAGTTCATGGTAACCGCAGCGCCCGGCGCGACGAAGGGCCGCGCACGGATGACGGGGCGCGGTGCGGCTCGCCCGCCGGGGCTCTCCCGGACGGGCGGGGCTCACCCGCCGGTGCTCTCCCGGACCTTCAGCTCGTGGCCCACCACGTGGTCCAGCAGGGGGCCGGCCGCCGGTTCCTCGATCCGGTCGAGCAGGAGCGCGACGGCGGCCCGCGCGATCTCCTGCTTGTCCGGGGCGACGGTGGTCAGGCTGGGCACACTGAACCCGGACGCCTCGATGTCGTCGAAGCCGACCACGTCCAGGTCCTTGGGCACGCGCTCGCCCCGCTCGTGCAGGGCCCGCAGCGCGCCCAGGGCGAGGTGGTCGTTGAGGCAGAGCAGGGCGTCGGGGCGCGGGTCGCCCACCATCAGCGCGGCGGCGGCCCGCGCGCCGTCCTTCCAGTGGTAGGCGCCGACCGGCACCACCAGGCCGCTGTCGAAGGGAACTCCGGCCTGCTCCAGCGCCTCGCGGTAGCCGTCGGTGCGCAGCCGGTCGGTGCCCTGGCGGCCCCGGACCGTGCCGCCGACGACGGCGATGCGGCGCCGGCCGCGGGCCAGCAGGTGCTCGGTGGCCTCGCGCGCGGCCCGTACGTTGTCGATGGCGACATGGTCGGTGCTGCCCTCGGCGGGGCGCTCGCCGAGCAGGACGACCGGCAGCCGCCGGTCGCGGGTGGCGAGGTCGCTGGGGCGCAGGGCGAGCGGGCTGAGGATGACGCCGTCGGTGAACTGGGCGTCGAAGCCGTGCAGGGCGGCGAGTTCGCGCTCGCGCACCCCGCCGGTCTGGTGCAGCAGCACGGTCCGCCCGCGCCGGTCGGCCTCGGTCATCACGTGCTTGGCCAGTTCGGCGAAGTACGCGACGTCCAGTTCGGGCACGGCCAGGGTGATCATGCCGGTGCGGCCCTGGCGGAGCTGGCGGCCGGCGATGTTGACGCGGTAGCCGAGCGCCTCGATCGCCTCCCGCACGACCTCGCGGGTGCGGTCCGAGACGTGCTCGTAGTCGTTGATGACGTTGGAGACGGTCTTGGGGGAGACACCCGCGTACTCCGCCACGTCCTTGATCCTGGGTCTGGCCGCCACGCTGCTCATTCCTTCCGTCTGCCACCCGCGATCGTATCGACCATCACGAATCGGTTTCGGGGCGGATCCCGCACCTCCCCGGATATTTACATCGATGTAATCGTCATGGTGCCATGAGCCACGCACCGACTGGAGCAGCACCCGGAGGCAAGGAGCGCCATGCCCGTCCCGCACCACGACGACCTGCCGCGGCCCGAGTACCCGCGGCCGCAGTTCGCCCGTGAGGCCTGGCTCAATCTCAACGGCGAGTGGCAGTTCGAGATCGACCGCGCCGACACCGGCCTCGAACGGGGGCTGCGCGAGCGCCCGCTGTCCGGGCGGATCACCGTGCCGTTCTGCCCGGAGTCGGAGCTGTCGGGGATCGGCGAGAGCGACTTCCTGGAGGCCGTCTGGTACCGGCGGACCGTCACCGTGCCCGCCGAGTGGACCGACGCCCGGGTCCTGCTGCACTTCGGGGCCGTGGACCACGACACCACCGTGTGGGCGGACGGCGTCGAGGTGGCGCGCCACCGCGGCGGGTTCACCCCGTTCACCGCGGATCTGAGCGGGGTCGCGGCCGCGGGCCGCGAGATGACGCTCGTCGTGCGGGCCCGCGACAGCCGGCACGGCCCGCAGGCCCGCGGCAAGCAGGCCACCTGGTACGCCAACACGCACTGCCACTACACCCGCACGACCGGCATCTGGCAGACCGTGTGGCTGGAGCCGGTGCCGCGGGCCGTGGCCCTGAAGCGGCCGCGCATCACGCCGGACCTGGCCTCCGGCTCGTTCTTCCTGGAGCTGCCGCTGACCGGGAACGCGCCCGGGCACCGGGTCCGCGCCACCCTCGCGGACGAGCACGGCACCGTCGCCACGGCCGAGGCCCGTGCCGACCTCGACCTCACACCCCGGCTCGCGCTCACGCCGTCCGCGGACCGGCTGCGCGTGTGGTCGCCGGCCGACCCGCACCTGTACGACCTCACCTTCGAGGTGCTCGACGCCGCGGGCGAGGTGGTGGACCTGGTCCGCTCGTACGCCGGTCTGCGCTCGGTCTCCGCCGACGGCAAGCGGCTGCTCCTGAACGGCGAGCCGGTCTTCCAGCGGCTCGTGCTCGACCAGGGGTACTACCCGGACGGGCTGATGACGGCGCCGAGCGACGCCGCCCTGGTCCGGGACATCGAGCTGGGTCTCGCCGCCGGCTTCAACGGGGCGCGGCTGCACCAGAAGGTCTTCGAGGAGCGGTTCCTGTACCACGCGGACCGGCTGGGCTACCTGGTCTGGGGCGAGTTCGGCGACTGGGGCTGCGAGGTCGGCGTCCGGGACGACAACCAGCGGCCCGACGCCAGCTACGTCGCCCAGTGGCTGGAGGCCGTGGAGCGCGACTACTCGCACCCCTCCGTCATCGGCTGGTGCCCGCTCAACGAGACGTACCAGCACCTGCACGACCGCATCACCCAGCTCGACGACGTGACGCGGGCGATGTTCCTGGCAACCAAGCAGGCCGACGGCACCCGCCCCGTCATCGACGCCTCCGGCTACGCCCACCGGGTCCCGGAGACCGACGTCTACGACGCGCACAACTACGAGCAGGATCCGGCCGAGTTCGCGAAGGCGATGAGCGGTCTCGCCGAGGGCACGCCGTACATCAACGCGGGCCCGGGCGGGCGCCCCTGGTCGGTTCCGTACCGCGGACAGCCCTACTTCTGCAGCGAGTTCGGCGGCATCTGGTGGGACGCGCAGGCGGCCGCCGAGGTCTCCGGAGAGGCGCGCGACGAGTCGTGGGGGTACGGCGAACGGCCGCGCAGCGCCGAGGAGTTCGTGGCGCGGTTCGCCGGCCTGACCGGCGTGCTGCTCGACGACCCGGACATGTTCGGTTACTGCTACACCCAGCTCACGGACGTCTTCCAGGAGCGCAACGGCGTCTACCGCTTCGACCGCGGCGAGAAGGTCGACACCGCGCTGCTGCGGGCCGCGCAGCAGCGTCCCGCGGCCTTCGAGGGCCCGCGCTAGTCCCGTCGTACCCATTCTTTACATCGATGTATGTCCGAGAGGGCGGCGGCGGGGCCACCCACCGCCACCCCCGGGAAGGAGCCAGATGACCGGCACACCCGCACCCGTCGGTCGCCCCGCACTCACCAGACGACGCGCGCTGACAGCCGCGCTCGCCGCCGGGACCACGGTCCTCGGCGCCGGAGCGCTCAGCGGCTGCGGCAACGCGCTCGCGGCCGACGAGTCGACCGTGCGCCTGTGGGACCTGTTCAGCGGGGCCGACGGCGGCCTGCTCAACGACATGGCGCGCGCGGCGCGGCCCGGCATGCCGGGCACCCGCATCGAGCGCACGGTCCTGGAGTGGGGCACCCCCTACTACACGAAGCTCGCCATGGCCTCGGCCGGCGGCCGCGGTCCGGACGTCGCGGTCTGCCACATGTCGCGCCTGGCCGGCTACGCGCCCAGCGGCCTCGTCGACCCGTGGGACCTGGGCCTGCTGGCCGAGTACGGCGTGCGCCGCGAGGACTTCACCGACGCCGTGTGGTCCCGTACCCGGTACGCGGGGAAGACCTACGCGATCCCGCTCGACACCCACCCCTTCATCGTGTTCTTCCATCCGGAGCCGGTGAAGAAGGCGGGGCTGCTCACGAAGGACGGCACGCTGGACGCGGAGGCGTTCTCCTCGCCCGAGAAGTTCCTCGCCGCCGGCAAGGAGCTGGCGAAGGCGTCCGGGCAGCAGGGCATCTCCTTCGGGTACGTCACCGACACCGCGCAGGGCTGGCGGCTCTTCTACGGCCTGTACAAGCAGACCGGCGGCGTCTTCGAGGTGCCGCCGGGCGGCCCGGCCGAGGTCGACGTGGACCGGATGGCCGAGGTCATCGCGTTCATGGCCAGACTGGTCGACGGCCGGGTGAACCCCAAGCGGCTCGACTACAACGCGGGCATGGCCTCCTTCAACAACCGGCAGACCGCGATGATCCTGTCCGGCGAATGGGAGCTGGGCACCTTCCGGGGCGCGGACAAGAACGTCGGCGCGGCCCCCTTCCCCACGGTCTTCGGCACCCCGGCCGTCTACGCCGACTCGCACTCGTTCGTGCTCCCCCACCGCGAGCACCCCGACGCCGGGCACCGGCGCCGCACGCACCGGGCGGTCGCCGCGCTCCTGAAAGCCGGCCAGATCTGGGCGACCGCGGGCCACATCCCCGCGTACGAGCCGGTCACCCGCACCAAGGAGTACGCGGCCCTGCTGCCGCAGGCGCACTACAAAGTGGCCGCGGACCACGTCGTCCTGGACCCGGCGGCCTGGTTCGCGGGCGCGGGCTCCGACTTCCAGAACGCCATGTCGCAGGTGCTCCAGCAGGCCCTGCTCGACGGCCTCGCCCCCGACCGTGCGGCGCGCGCGATGGTGCGGCGCCTCGACACCTTCCTCGCCAAGCCCAGCCCGGCCTGAACCGGTCCCGCCCCCTAGGAGGCACAACGATGTCCTCTCCCCACGCCTCGCCCCGGCCAGGGGTCCCGTCGGTGCGGCGGCTGCTCTCCCCCGGCCTGCTCTTCGCCCTGCCCTTCCTCGTCCTGTTCGCGGTGTTCCTGCTCTGGCCGCTGGGCCAGGGCCTGTGGATGAGCCTGACCGACCGGGCGCTTTCGGCACACGCCCCGTCGTTCATCGGCGCCGGCAACTTCACCGAGGCGTTCCAGGACGCCGAGATGTGGAAGGCGCTCTGGCACACCGTCCTGTTCACCCTCATCTCGACGGTCCCGCTGGTCGTGGTGGCGCTCGGCATGGCGCTGCTCGTGCACACCGGGCTGCCCGGCCAGTGGGTGTGGCGGCTCGCGTTCTTCGCGCCGTACCTGCTGCCCGTCGGCGTCGTCAGCCTGCTGTGGATCTGGCTCTACCAACCCGACCTCGGCCTCTACAACCACCTGCTCGACAAGGCCGGGCTCGGCCAACTCGCCTGGCTCAGCGATGAGTCGGTGGCTCTGTGGGCGATCGCGCTGACCACGCTGTGGTGGACGGTCGGCTTCAACTTCCTGCTCTATCTGGCCGCGCTGCAATCGATCCCCGACCACCTCTACGAGGCCGCGGCGATCGACGGGGCGGGGGCGTGGCGACGGCTGTTCTCGATCACGCTCCCGAGCCTGAGCCGGATCACGGTGGTGATCACGGTGCTCCAGGTCCTGGCGTCCCTGAAGGTCTTCGACCAGGTGTACCTGCTGACCAAGGGCGGCCCGAACAACTCGACGCGGCCCGTCGTCGAGTACATCTACGACGTCGGCTTCACCGGCTACCGGCTCGGCTACGCCTCGGCGATCAGCTACATCTTCTTCGCTCTCGTCGTCCTCGCCTCCGCCGCCCAGTTCGCCCTACTCCGCCGCCGGGAGAAGTGACCATGACCTCCACCGATGCACCCGTCCGCAGCACACCCGCGCCCCGCGCGCGCAGGCCCGTGACACCGCCGCGACGGCCCCGGCGCCCGGAGCGGACGCAGTCGAACCTGACCCTCGGCGCAGGCCGGACGACCCGCGTGCTGGCCCTCGCCGTCCTCGCCGTCGCCGCGCTGGTCTGGCTGCTGCCGATGGCGTGGGCGCTGCTGACCGCGTTCAAGTCCGAGCAGGACGCGAGCGATCCGCTGCACTGGCTGTGGCCGGAGCACGGGTTCACGCTCGACGGGTTCAGCACCGTGTGGGAGCGCGGGGACCTGCCGCTGTGGATGCTCAACAGCCTCCTCATCTCGGCCGCCGTCACCGCGATCACGGTGCTGGTCTCCGCGATGGCGGGCTACGCGTTCTCGCGCACGCTGTTCGCCGGACGCCGGTGGCTGTTCGCGCTCACGATCGCCGCCGTGCTCGTGCCGCCGCAGATCCTCATCGTGCCGTGGTTCCAGCAGATGCTGACGCTGCACCTGCTGGACACGTACGCGGCGGTGATCCTGCCGCAGACGGTGGCGCCGGTGATGGTGTTCATCCTGAAGAAGCACTTCGACTCGCTGCCGAAGGAGTTGGAGGAGGCCGCCCGGATCGACGGCGCGGGGCACTGGCGGATCTTCTGGTCGGTGCTGCTGCCGCTGTCGCGGCCGATGCTCGCCGCCGTGGCGATCTTCGTCTTCATCGGCGCGTGGAACAACTTCCTGTGGCCGTTCGTGTCGACCTCCGACCCGTCCCTGATGACGCTGCCCGTCGGCATCACCTCGGTGAAGGACGCGTACGGCATCCAGTACGCGCAGTCGATGGCGTCGGCCGTGCTCGCCGCGCTGCCGCTCGTCGTGGTGTTCGTCTTCTTCCAGCGGCACATCGTGAAGTCCGTGGCGACGACCGGCCTCGGCGGCCAGTGAGACGCCCCGACGCGCCCTCCCCCACGCCCCGTTGACAGTCCCGTGTCCCGTCCCTACCGTCCTGAAGCCGTGAGACTTACATCGATGTAAGGAGCCGCTCATGCGCGCCCGGCCCCGTCTCGCCCTGGTCACCGCCCTCCTGGCCCTGCTCGTCGGACTGGTCTGCGCACCGCAGGCCGGCGCGGCGGCCTCGGGCACCTTCCGCAATCCGCTGAACACCGGACCCGACCCCTTCATGGCCTACGCGAACGGGGCCTACCACCTCACCACCACCCAGGGCGACAGCATCCGGATGTGGCGCTCGCCGTCGCTGGCCACGCTGCTCGACGCCGACCCGGTCACGGTCTGGACGGACACCGACCGCACCCGCAACCAGCACATCTGGGCCCCGGAGTTCTACCGCTCCGGCAACCGCTGGTACCTCTACTACACCGCCGACGACGGCACGGACGACCATCACCGCCTCTACGTCCTGGAGTCGGAGCGCGACGACCCGGCCGGCCCGTACCACTTCAAGGCGAAGCTCACCCCGCCCGACCACGCGGACGACTTCGCCATCGACCCGGGCATCCTGCAGCGCGACGGCCGCCTGTATCTCGCGTACAGCGGCATCAACGCCTACCAGCACAACGGGCTGAACATCGCGCCGCTGTCGAACCCCTGGACCGTCTCGGGCAACGCGACCGCGATCAACGCCGCCGGGGGCTGCCCCGAGGTGCGCGAGGGACCTGAGTTCCTGCACCGCAACGGCCGCACCTGGATGACGTACTCGACCTGCGACACCGGCAAACCCGACTACCAGGTCTGGATGATGTCCCTGGCGGACGGCGCCGATCCGCTCGTCGCCGGCAACTGGTCGCAGCGCTCCGGTCCCGTCTTCTCCCGCGCCGACGGCCACGGCGTGTTCGGTCCCGGCCACCACGCCTTCTTCACCTCCCCCGACGGCACCCAGGACTGGCTCGTCTACCACGCCAAGACCACGTCGGTGAACACTTACACCGACCGCACGACCCGGGCGCAGAAGATCAGCTGGAACGCGGACGGCAGCCCTGACCTCGGTGTCCCGCTCGCCATGGGCGCGACCCAGGACCTGCCCGCGGGCGACCCCGGCTCGGGCAACTACTGGATCAACGACGACGGCCGCTCCAGCGGCCCCGGCGGCGTCACGTACACCGGTGCCTGGAACTCGGGCTCGGGCTGTGGCGCCCAGTGCTTCTGGAGCGACGACCACTGGAGCGACCGGGCGGGCGCCACCGCGACGTACACCTTCACCGGCACCCGGATCGCCCTGCTCTCGGTCCGCGACACCGGCAACGGCATCGCGGCGGTCAGCGTCGACGGCGGCCCCGAACAGCGCCTGGACTACTACGGCGCGATCCGTACCGGTGAGACGCTCCAGTACCTCAGCCCGCGCCTGGCGAGCGGCGCGCACACGCTGCGGGTCCGGGTGACGGGCGAGCGCGGCGGTGCGTCCGGCGCCGCGTTCGTGAGCGTCGACCGGGCCGAGGTGTACACCGACTGACCCCGGGCCGGACGGCGACGGGCCCGCCCCGGTGACCGGAGCGGGCCCGTCGCCGTGCGAGGGAGCGGATTCAGCCGCGTACGGGCTCCAGTTCGCGGTCGTCCTCGGCGGGCGGCGCCGCGGCCAGGTTCTGCTGCAGCTTCTCGCCCTCGACGTCGACGTTCGGCAGCAGCCGGTCGAGCCAGCGGGGCAGCCACCAGGCCGCCTTGCCGAGCAGCGCCATGACCGCGGGCACGATCGCCATGCGGACCACGAACGCGTCGAAGAGAACGGCG
The DNA here is from genome assembly GCF_040611655.1 of Streptomyces sp. NPDC006552. NCBI lineage: Bacteria > Bacillati > Actinomycetota > Actinomycetes > Kitasatosporales > Streptomycetaceae > Streptomyces > Streptomyces sp. NPDC006552. The sequence continues at coordinate 64,775 of NZ_JBEXOS010000009.1, read as the reverse complement.
ACGGCCAGGCCGAAGCCCATCATCTTGATCATGTCGTCGTTCTCCATGATGAAGCCGGAGAAGACGCTGATCATGATGATCGCGGCGGCACCGACGACCCGGCCGCCGTGCCGGAACCCGGTGACGATGGCCTCGCCGGGCCGCGCCCCGTGGACGTAGGCCTCCCGCATCCGGGTCACGAGGAAGACCTCGTAGTCCATGGCGAGCCCGAAGACCACACCGATCATGAAGATCGGCATCATCGACATGATCGGTCCTGGCTGGTCGACGCCCACGATGTCCGCGAGCCAGCCCCACTGGAAGACCGCGACCACCGCGCCGAGGGCCGCCGCCACCGACAGGAGGAAGCCGAGCGCCGCCTTGAGCGGGACGAGGATCGAGCGGAAGACCAGCATCAGCAGGAGGAAGGCCAGACCGACGACGAGCAGCAGGTAGGGCACGAGCGCGTCGTTCAGGGTCTGTGAGAAGTCGATCGTCATCGCCGTCTGGCCGGTGACGAGGACGTCCGCGTCGGTCTGCGCCTCCCAGGCGCCGGCCTTCGCGCGGATCGTCCTGACCAGTTCCTCGGTCGCGTGGTCGCTCGGTCCCGTGGTCGGTACGACGGACATGATGGCGGTGTCGCCCGCCTCGTTGACCTGCGCGGGGGCGACCGCGGCGACGCCGTCGACCTTGGCGAGCGAGGCTCCGACGGACTTGGCGGCGCCCTCGGCGCCCTTGCCGTCGACGGTCACCATCAGCGGACCGTTGAACCCGGCGCCGAACGACTCGGACAGCAGGTCGTACGCCTTGCGCTGGGTGCTGTCGGGGGCCGAGGAGCCCTCGTCGGGCAGGCCGAGTTCGAGGCCGGCGGCCGGGACGGCGATGGTGCCGAGTCCGAGGACGGCGACGAGCAGGACGGTGAGCGGGCGGCGCATCACGAAGCGGGACCAGCGCGTGCCCAGGTTCGGCTTGCCCGCGGGGGCGCCCTGGGCCGGGAGGACCTTGCGTTCCTTGCGGCGCAGCACCTTCTTGCCCGCGAAGCCGAGCAGGGCCGGGATCATGGTGAGGGCGATGACGACGGCGATGGCGACGGTCGCGGCCGCGGCCATCCCCATCTTCGTCAGGATCGGGATGTTCACGACGGACAGGCCCGCGAGGGCGACGATCACCGTCAGGCCGGCGAAGACGACCGCCGATCCGGCCGTGCCGACCGCGCGGCCCGCCGCCTCCTCGCCCGCGCGGCCCTCGGCTATCTCGGCGCGGTAGCGGCTCACGATGAACAGGGCGTAGTCGATACCGACCGCCAGCCCGATCATCATGGCCAGGGTGGACGTGGTGCTGGAGAGGTTGAGGACGCTGCCGAGCGCCGCGATGCCGGAGACGCCGATACCGACGCCGATGACCGCGGTGAGCAGCGGCATGCCCGCGGCGACCAGGGAGCCGAAGGTGATGAGCAGGACGACCGCGGAGATCGCGATGCCGATCAGCTCGGCGCTGCCGCCCATCTCCTGTTCGGCCTCGACGGCGTCGCCGCCGGTCTCGACGGTGAAGCCCTCGGCGCGGGCGTCGTCGGTGGCCCGGGTGAGGGCGTCGTGGGCCGCGTCGGTCAGCTCGGCCGAGGCGACCTTGTACGCGACGGAGGCGTAGGCGGTGGTGCCGTCCTTGCTGACGGCGTTCGCCTTGTAGGGGTCCGCCACAGAGGAGACCTGCGGGCCCTTGCCGAGCGCGGTCACCAGCGCGCGGACGTCGGCCTTCGGCGCCCGGTCGGTGAGCTTCTCGCCCTGTGGGGCGCGGATGACGACGCGGGCGGTCGCCCCCTCGGCACCGGCCGCGGGGAACTTCTGGTCGAGCAGGTCGAAGGCTTTCTGCGACTCCGTGCCGGGCATCGAGAACGAGTCGGCGGGCGGCGCCGGCGCGGCCGACGACGCGAAGCCGATCCCGCCGAGCAGCAGCACCCACAGCAGCGCCACATAGCGGCGGCGCCGGAAGGACAGCCGTCCGAGTCTGTACAGGAACGTAGCCACGGCGGGCTCCCGTCGGGTTCGTGGGGCAGAGGCGACCGCCCGGCGGCGCGTCGTCGCACGTCAGGGTGGTCGGCAGGATCGGATTCCATCGTCTCCGCTGCTTTCGGCCCCCGGGTAAGCCTCTGAGCCGGACTCCGGACCCGCGTTCGCGGTAGGCGCGGACGGCGCGTGTCATACCCGGGGAGGAGTCGTGTGTGATGCGTGTAGAACCCCGGGTGCAGTCGGCCGTGCGGCTCCGGGTGGAAATCCGCAGGCGGGAGGCGGTCGGACAGCTGTTTTGACATACCTATAGAGACATACCTAAGGTGCTTGTCATGCCCGCCTCCCGTGCCGCCCGCAAGGACATCGACCGCGTCGCCGCCGTGCTCGCGGTGTCCCTGCCGACGCTGCACCGGAGTCTCGACCGCCGGATCCTCGGGGACTTTCCGCACGACCGGCTGCCCGAGGCGCAGCTCGCCCTGCTCCGTCTGGTGGCGGACCGGGACGGCGTCACGGTGCGCGAGGCCGCGCACGAGCTGCTGATGCAGCCGAACAACGTCAGCGCCCTCGTCTCGCACCTCACCCGCTCCGGCCTCCTGGAGCGGCGCTGTGACACCGCGGACCGGCGCGTGGCCCATCTGCACACCACCGCCGTGGCCCGGGAGCGCATCGCCGAGGCCGGGGAGATCGCCCGGCGCCATCTCGCCGCGGCGCTGGGGCATCTGACCGGCGGTGAGCTGGACGCGCTCGGCTCCGCCCTCGGCGCGCTGAACGCGCTCGACACCGCGCTGCGGCCGCACGCGGGCTGACCGCCGGTCCGCCGCGCCGCCACCCTGCCTCCGCCCGCGCGGGAGCGGGGCGTTTCCGTGCCCCCGTGCCTGCGCCTCCACCCCTTTCTTCTTTCTTCGTACGCGTTTCTTCGTACGCGTTCCGTCCTCCCTCTCAGACAAGGCAGACCTGTGTCCTCCTCCCCCTCTGTCGCCCCCTGCGCCACCCCGGTGTCCGTCCCGCCGGGCGCCGCGCCCCCGACGCGGCGCGGCAACCCCTGGCTCACGCTGGTCGCGGTCGCGTTCGGCCTGTTCATGGTCGGGCTCGACGGCTCGGTCGTCTCCATCGCGAACCCGGCGATCGGGCGCGATCTGCACGCCTCCACCGCGGGCCTGCAGTGGGTGACCAACTCCTATCTGCTCGCGCTCGCCGCCGCCCTGATCCTGGGCGGCAAGCTCGGCGACCGGTTCGGGCGGCGCACCGTCTACCTGGCCGGCGTCGTCGGCTTCACCCTCGCCTCGGTGGCCATCGGCCTGTCGGGCTCCATCGAGCTGGTCATCGCGTTCCGCGCCGCGCAGGGCTTCTTCGGGGCGCTGCTGATGCCGAACACGCTCGGTCTGCTGCGCGCGGTGTTCCCGCCGCGGAAGTTCGGCATGGCGGTCGGCATCTGGGCGATGGTCTCCTCGGTCTCCACCGCCCTCGGCCCGATCGTCGGCGGGCTGCTCGTCGAGCACGTCGGGTGGGAGTCCGTCTTCTACCTCAACGTGCCGGTCGGCGTCGTCGCCCTCGTGGTCAGCGCGCTGGTGCTGCCGCAGAGCAAGAACGCGGCGGCCGCGGGCGAGAGGTTCGACGTCGCCGGTGTCGTCCTGCTCGCGCTCGGCATGCTGGTCGTCGTGTTCGGTGTGGTCAAGGGCGAGACGTGGGGCTGGAGTTCGCCCGGCACGCTGGGCGCGATCGCCGCCGGTGCGGTGCTGCTGGTCCTGTTCGGCCTGTACGAGTCCCGGGTCGCCGCCCATCCGCTGCTGCCGATGCGGCTCTTTCGCAGCAGCGCGGTGACCGTCGGCACCGTCGTCACGGCGCTGAACTTCTTCGTCCTGCTCGGCGGCATCTTCTTCGTGATGCTGTACCTGCAGAACGTGCGCGGGTTCTCGCCCGTCGAGGCCGGTGTCCGCACGCTGCCGCTCAGCCTCGCCTCCGTCGTCGCCTCCCCGCTGGGGGCGGCGCTCACCGACCGGTTCGGGCCGCGCCTGACGATGCCGCTGGGCATGGTGCTCCAGGGCGCCGCGTCCTTCCTGATGCTCGGCTGGGCGGCCGACTCCGGGTACGGGGCGCTGTGGCCGCCGTTCGTCGCGCTGGGCCTCGGCGTCGGCATGGTGATGTCCGCGTCGTCCGCCGCGATCGTGGGCAACGCGCCCGTCGAGGACGCCGGGGTCGCCGGTGGGCTCCAGGCCACCGCGCTCCAGGTGGGCGGCGCGCTCGGCACGTCCGTACTGGTGTCGCTGATCAGCAGCCGGGTCGGGGCGACGCTCGGCTCCGAGCTGGTCTCGGCCGGCGTCCCGGAGCGGGCCGCCGGCGGGCTCGCCGAGGCCAAGGACGCCGTCGCGATGGGTGCGGCACCGGTCTCCGCCTCGATGCCCGCCCCGCTCCGCGGCGCGGTGACCGAGGGCAGCCACGCGGCGTTCATGTCCGGCGTGCACACCGCCGTCACGGTGACGGGAGTGCTGTGCGCGCTCGGCGCGCTCGTCTCGGCGGCGGTGCTGCGCAAGCAGGTGGCCCGGCACTGAAGGCCGCCGGTGGCCCGCCTACGAGCGGGAGGTGAGCTGCTCGCGCAGCCATCTGGGATCGGGGTTGGTGTACGGCCGCTCGGCGACGAAGACGGTCGGCACCGTCTCGTTGCCGTCGTTGACGGCCCGGACCTGGGCCGCCCCGGCCCCGTCGCGCCAGATGTTCACCCAGTACACCTGGCGGGCCCGGCGGCCGAGTCGCAGGCGCAGCCGCAGACAGTACGTACAGCCCGGTCGCCAGTAGACGACCGGGCGTCCGTCGGCGGCGCCCCGGGCCCGCGCCTGCGCCGCGCCGAGCGAGCGCGGGAAGACCAGCGGTGAGCAGACGCCCGCGAGCAGGACGAACAGCAGCAGGTACACCACGGCCGTCCCGGTGCCGCCCCGCAGGGCGGGGCCGGTCGCGGCGGCGGCGCCGCACAGCACCAGCAGTGCCGGCAGGACCCAGGTGCGCCTCATGGGGCCGCAGCCTACGCGGTGGCCACCGGCCGGGGCGCGGGCCGGGGCACCGTGCGCGGTGCCGTGCGCGGTGAGGTGGTGCCGCGCGAGCCCCTCGAGAACAGGCCGGTGAGCACGGCGGCGGTGGAGCCACGGTGGCCCGGCTGCCGGGGGACGGAGCGGATCGAGCCCGTCGTGGATCAGCCGGGTCCGGGCGGTCAGGGTCGACGACGCTCGTGAGCAGGACACCTAGGCTGCGAGCCATGAGCGCGCTCCTGCCCTACCTCGTGCTGGCTCTCGCCGTCATCGCCGTGCTCGCTCTCTTCACGTGGCTGGCCGCGCGCATCCGGCGGCGGGGCGCGGCCGGGGGCGCCCTGGGCGGGGCGCTGGCCGCCTATGAAGAGGCGTTGCGGGTCACCGCGCACGAGTCCCACGTCGAGATCCGCGCGCAGGCCGGGCGCACGGACCCGGTCCTGACGCCCGACGGGCACCGGGGCCGCTGGTTCGGCCGCCTGCGGCTGCGCCGGTAGGTTCCGCGAACTCCCTTGCAGGCGCCGCGAATTCACGCCACGTACGAGCCCGGTTCTCGTGCCGCCCCCTTCCTCCTCACGTCGAGCGCAGACGATGCTGCCCTCATGTTCCCGGCATGTTCCCGACATGAAGGAGCCCGTTCGTGACCCTCCGCCGGACGCCCCTGGCCGTGCTCGCCGCCGCCGTCGCCGCCTGCGCCATGACCGTCACCGCCCCGGCCGGGGCCACCGCCGCGCCGCCGGCCGTGGCGCCGCGCGCCGAGACCGCCGCCCTGCACGACGACACGGCCGGCGGTGACGCCGACGCCGACGACCCCGCGATCTGGCGCGACGCCGCTCACCCCGGCCGCAGCCTCGTCATCGCCACCGCGAAACAGGGCGGCCTGCGCGTGTACGACCTGGCCGCGCGCGAGGTGCAGTCCCTGCCGGCGCCCGCCGCGCCCGGCCCGGGCCACGCGCCCGGCCGCTTCAACAACGTCGACCTCGTGCACAGCGCGCGCCTGTCCGACCTCGCCGTCACCACGGACCGCGGCAGCGACCGGCTGCGCGTCTACCGCATCGACCGCGACCGCCCCGGCGGCCCGCTGAAGGACGTCACCGCCCCGGACGCGCCCCGCGTCTTCTCCGCCTCCCAGGAGGAGACCGACGCCCAGCGCACCGCGTACGGCCTGGCCACCTGGACCGACCCCAGGACCGGCCGCTCCTACGCGGTCGTCAGCCGGCGCGAGCGCACCCGGCTCGCCCTGCTGGAGCTGACCGCACGCCCGGACGGGACCGTCGGCTACCACGCGCTGCGCACCCTGGACCTGCCCGCGGCGTTCCGGATGCCGGACGGCACCTCCTGGTCGCCGTGTGCCGAGCCCGGCGAACTCCCGCAGGTGGAGGGGATGGTGGTGGACCCGGCGGACGGCACGCTCTACGCGGGCCAGGAGGACGTCGGCATCTGGCGGCTGCGCGCCGACCTCACGGGCCGGCCGCGGCTGGTCGACACCGTGCGCGAGTACGGGGTCCCCGGCAGCTACGACGAGGCGAGCGAGGAGTGCGTCGCGGGCGCCGATCCCGGTTACGGAGGCACGCACCTCACCGCGGACGTCGAGGGCCTGACGCTGGTGGCGCGGAAGGACGGCGACGGGCTGCTGCTCGCCTCCAGCCAGGGCGACAACACCTTCGCGGCCTACGACCGCGACGCCCTTGACGGCAACGCGTACGAGGGCGGCTTCCGGATCACCCCGGCCTCCGCCGCGCTCGACGGCTCCGAGGAGTGCGACGGCGCGGCCGTGCTCGACGCGCCGCTGGGCCGCCGCTACCCGCACGGCCTCCTCGTCGTCCAGGACGGCCACGACGCGCCCGGCGACCCCGGGCGGCCGTCCACGAACTTCAAGTTCGTCGACCTGGGCGAGGTCACGGACGCGGTCGGCTGACCGGCGCGGCGGGCGGCCCGCCCCAGGGCGCCTCCAGGGCGGAGCGCAGCGCCACGACCGCTTCCGGGCCGATCCGGTCGGCCAGCTCGCCCTCCAGTTGGTCCAGGGCGCGGCGCGCCCGCTCATGGGCGTGCCGCCCCTCGGGGGTGCGCCGGATCAGCCGCTGCCGGGCCGACGCGGGGTGCGGGACCTGCTCCAGCAGCCCGGCGGCGACCAGGGAGTGCACGGCCTGGTGCACGGTCTGCCGGGTCACTCCCGTGCGCCGGGCCAGCTCCGCCACGGTGGTGCCGTCCTCGTCGAGCGCGGCGAACAGTTGCACCTGCGGGGGCGTCACCGCCGGCACGCCCTCGCTCTCCAGCGCCGCGAGCATCCCGTCCTCGAACCAGCGCCTGGCCTCACCCAGCAGCTGCGGCAGATCCCGCCGGCTCCCCGTCATCGCTTCCCTCGCACTCGCGCTCGCACTCTCCGCCGCGGTCAGGACGCTTGCCCGCCGCACGCCGCACATGTCAGGCTACCTGACATCAGCCGTCAGGTGACCTGACAGAGGAAGGCGCGCACATCATGACCGTCGAGTTCGCGACACGCTACCGGGACGCGTCCCGTATCCCGGCCGAGCCCGGGCAGCCGTACTTCATCGAGAAGGGCGAGGGCGACCGGGCCCATCTGTTCGGCGACCTCATCACCGTCTACGCGGGCGGCGAGCAGACCGAGAACACCTTCAACTTCTTCACCTGCGAAGGCCCCAAGGGCGACATCATCCCGGCGCACCTGCACGCCGACACCTACGAGGTCTTCTACGTCACGCAGGGCGCGGTCCGGCTCTTCGTCGAGGACACCGCGGGCGAGCAGACCGAACGGCTGCTGACCCCGGGCGACTTCGGCTTCGTACCGAAGAACTGCCCGCACGCCTACCGCATGGAGCGCCACCACACGCAGATCGTCGGCGTCGCGGCCGGCCCCGGCGGCACCTTCGAGCGGTTCTTCGAGAGCCTCGGCACCCCGGCCGACGGGCACGGTCTGCCGCACCGGCCGTTCGTCCCCGAACCGGGGAAGTTCGCCGCCGTGCCCCAGAAGTACGATGTCCGTTTCCTGCCCGACCAGGAGTGGAGGACCGCATGACACCGGCCGAGCTGCTGGGGCTGATCGCCGCCCCGCACCCGGACGTCGCCCCCCTGCCGCCGGCCGGCGGGCGGCCGGACGGGATCCGGACGCTGCGGGGTGTCCCCTACGGCGTGGTGGAGGGCGGCCGGCCGCTGGAGCTGGATCTGTGGCTGCCCGCGCCGGAGACCGGACGCCCCGCTCCCCTCGTCCTGTTCGTGCACGGCGGGGCCTGGCGGCGCGGACGCCGTGACGACCTCGGCGCCCGCACCCGCTCCTGGCAGCCCGGCCCCTTCGAACGGATCGCCGCGGCCGGGCTCGCCGTCGCCTGCGTCGACTACCGGCTCAGCGGCGAGGCCACGTTCCCGGCGCCGCTGGAGGACTTGCGTGCCGCGTTGCGCTGGCTCGGGCTCCGCGCCGGCGAACTCGGCGTCGACACCGGGCGCACCGTCGTGTGGGGCGAGTCCGCGGGCGGCCACCTCGCCTCGCTGCTCGCCCTCACGCACCGGGAACCGGCGCTCGCGGGGGCCGTCGTCTGGTACGGACCCGCGGATCTGCAGACGCCCCGGCCGCCGTTCGACCCCACGAGCCCGGCGACCATGGAGGCGCTGCTGCTCGGCGCGGCACCCGCGTCGGTCCCCGGCCTGGCCGCCGCCGCGAGCCCCGTACGGCAGGCGCACGCGGATGCGCCGCCGTTCCTCATCGTGCACGGCGAGGACGACGTGATGGTGCCGTGCGGGCACGGCCGGGACCTGGCGGCGGCGCTGCGGGCGGCCGGTGCGCCGGTCGAACTGCGGACGGTGCCGGGGGCGAACCACGGCTGGATCGGTCTCACCGACGCGGGCGTGGCGGAGATCTTCACGGCTTCCCTGGAGTTCGCCCGCACGCTCCGCTGATCTCTTTGCCGGGCGCCGAAGTGCTGGCAGATTGGGCGCGCGGCACCGTTCGAACGGTGCCGGCCTGCCCTTCAGGACTTCCAGGACTTCGACGACGAGGTGTGCGATGAGCCCGCAGTTCGGCGACTACCAGTACGAGATCTACCTCGACGGACTGCGGGGTGTCGTACCCGCGCTCCCGATGGGGTTCGAGGCCCTGGAGGAGCGGGCGCGGGCGGCGCTGCCCCCGTCCGTGTGGTCGTACGTGGCGGGCGGCGCGGGCGACGAGCACACGCAGCGGGCCAATGTGCGGGCGTTCGAACGGTACGGCCTGGTGCCGCGCATGATGGTCGGGGCCGCGCAACGGGACCTGTCCGTGGAGCTGTTCGGGCTGCGCCTGCCCTCGCCGCTGTTCATGGCGCCGGTCGGGGTGATCGGGCTCTGCGCCCAGGACGGGCACGGGGACCTGGCGACGGCCCGGGCGGCGGCGCGCACCGGAGTGCCGATGGTCGCCTCGACGCTGTCGGTGGACCCGATGGAGGACGTGGCCGCTCACTTCGGGCCGACCCCGGGCTTCTTCCAGCTGTACACGCCGACCGACCGGGACCTCGCCGAGAGCCTCGTCAAGCGCGCCGAGGCCGCGGGATACAAGGGCATCGTCGTCACGCTCGACACCTGGGTCACCGGCTGGCGCCCGCGCGACCTGTCGACCTCGAACTTCCCGCAGCTGCGCGGCCACTGCCTGGCCAACTACACCTCGGACCCGCGCTTTCGCGCCCTGGTCCCGAGCGCCGACCCGATGGACACGGTCTCGGCCTGGGTCGGTGTCTTCGGTAACCCGCTCACGTGGGACGACCTGCCGTGGCTGCGCTCCCTCACCGACCTCCCGCTGATCCTCAAGGGGCTCTGCCACCCCGAGGACGTCCGCCGGGCCCGGGACGGCGGCGTCGACGGCATCTACTGCTCCAACCACGGCGGCCGCCAGGCCAACGGCGGGCTGCCCGCGCTCGACGCGCTGCCCGGCGTCGTCGAGGCCGCGGACGGCCTGCCGGTCCTCTTCGACTCCGGCATCCGCTCGGGCGCCGACGTGGTCAAGGCGCTGGCCCTGGGCGCGACGGCGGTGGGCGTCGGCCGCCCCTACGCGTACGGCCTGGCGGCCGGCGGCGAGGACGGCCTGGTCCATGTACTGCGCACGCTGCTCGCGGAGGCGGACCTGCTGATGGCGGTGGACGGGTATCCGACGCTCGCAGACCTCACACCGGAGGCGCTGGCCCCGGTGCGGGGGTGGTGAGCGGGTCTCGCGCCGCGCCGGGTACGCGGCTGCCCCGCTGCTCACCCGCCGGGGCAGCGCTGCCGCCAGGACCGGATCCGGGGGCGGGTCAGGGGCGCGGTTTCATCTGCGCGAGCAGCCGCGTCGCCGTCTCCCAGCGGAACGCGCCCGCGGCGAACCGTACGCCCATCCCCCGCAGCCGTCGGACGCTGTCCTGGTAGGCGGGGTGCCGGGCGAGCTGGTCGTTCACGCAGGGTGCCGCGGCGATGGGGACGCCCGCGCCGTACGCCTCGCAGAGCGTGGCCACGGCGAGGGTGTCGGCGATGCCCGCGGCCCACTTGTTGATCGTGTTGAAGGTGGCGGGAGCGACGACGATCGCGTCCGCGGGTGGGAAGGGGCGTGGCGCCGCGGGTGTACGCCACGCGGAGCGCACCGGGCGGCCCGTGCGCTCCTCGACCGCGGTGCGGTCGAAGAAGCCGCCGAGCGCGGTGGGCGTCGCGATCACGCCGGCCTCCCAGCCGGCGGCCTGGGCGTCGGCGAGGAAGGGCTCGACACCGTCGGCGGCCCCGGCCGCGCACACGACGACGTAGAGGAACGGTGCGGTGGTCTCAGCCACGGGTCACCGACTCGATCAGCTCGGTGAGGCAGGCCGCGGCCCGCGCCAGGCCGTCGTGCGGGGTGACGGGTTCGTCGAGGTAGACGTCGCGGCGCAGCTCCAGCATGAGGGCGCTGACGCGGGCGTCGCGGCCGTAGTGCCGCAAGGGGACGTAGGCGCCGGAGAAGGGGGTGTTCAGGCCGGTCCCGCCGAGGGGCGCGAACGCCGCGCGGGCCCCGGCGAGCAGGGCGTCCGGAGTGTGGAAGGGGTCGGTGCCGAGGCAGACGGGCGGGCGCGGGTCCGTGCCGTGCAGTTCGTAGGGCAGGGCGCGGCTGGGGTAGGAGTGGACGTCGATGATCACGGCCCGGCCCGTCGCCGCGAGGCGGTCCTCGACGGCCCGGGTCATCGCCTGTGCGTACGGGTGGAAGTACGCGGTGAGGAGCGCGGCCTCGTCGGCGGGCGGCTCGGGGCGCAGGGGCGCGCGTCCGGTCGTGCGGGTGTAGACGGCTCCCATGCCGGCCGCGCGCATCTCCTCGCGCTCGTCGGGGAACCGTTCGGGGTCGACGACCAGCCGCGACCGCTCGTTGACGAACTGCCACGGCGTGACGCCCGCGGCCGCGGCGGCGTGCTCCGCGAGGTCCTGGGTGCGGGCGTCGGTGATGAGGTCCAACTCCCGTTCCAGGGCGGCGTCGTCGAGCAGGAGCCCGGCGCGGACGGCGGCGGGGACGGCGCGGGAGCCGTGCGGCACGTGGAGGAGGACCGGCGAGGCCGGGTCGCCGGGCAGGAGGCGGTGCGCGGGGCCGTCCCCGCGCGCGGAGGTGTCCGTGGTGTCCATGGGGCCACTCTCCCCCGCGCGCCGGGCACGCTCAGAGACCGGGGTCGCAGCAGCCGTCCTTCCGCATCTGGTGGCTCACTTCCAGCCAACTGTCGTGCGTCCCGGCCGCGCGGGCCCCGGTGGTCACCGGTGTGAACGCCCCGACCAGGTCCGCCTGGTGGTGGACGATGCCGCCGCGCAGCACGGAGACCGTACGGATCAGCTCGTCGAAGTCGGTGAAGGGGTCGCCGTCGACGAAGGTGAGGTCGGCGAGTCTGCCCGCCTCCACGGTTCCCAGGTCGCCGTCCGCGCCGAAGATCCGCGCGGGCAGCACGGTCGCGGTGCGCAGGGCGGCGGCCGGGGAGAGGCCACCGCGGTGCAGGGCGCGCAGGGCGAGGTGGAGGTGGAGGCCGACCGGCACCAGCGGCTGGTCGGTGCCGAGGGCGATCAGGCCGCCGTCGGCGAGGATGCGCCGGTAGACGCCGGTCTCCCGGTCCAGCGTGGCGAGTTGGGCCGCGGTGGGCGGGGCCGCGGCCAGCTGGTCGACGACGGCGGTGTCCCAGGGCGGCATGAGCGCGGTGACGCGCGGGTCGTCCGCGAGAGCGGGGTCCGCGCCGAGCAGGGCCGCGGCGGTGAACGGTGTCGCGACGAGGTGGAACCCGGTCCGGGTGTAGATCTGCTGGACGTCCTGCCCGGCGCGTCCGCTCGCGGTGGTGGCGTGGCCGAACTCCAGGCGCTGCGTCGCTTGCAGATGAGTCGTCAGATCCTGGCCCAGCTGTACGCCGGGTGTGCAGAGGTGGCTTCCGCTGCGCACGCCGAGCCGCTCGTGCGCGAAGCGGGCCGCTTCCTCCATCACCCAGCCAGGGGCGCGGACATAGGTCTTGACGAAGTCCCAGTCGAGGGCGGCGGCCCGGTCCAGGGAGCGGCGGAGCCCGGCGCGGGTGCGGTGGGCCCGGCCCATGCTGTACGCGACGCGGGCTCCGTCGAGCAGCTCGCCGGTGGCCAGCAGCCGGGGCCCGGCGAGCGCCCCGGCGTCGGCGGCCTCCCGGATGCGGGCTTGTTCGTAGGCGAACCCGCCGAGGGAGACGGCAGTGGTGATCCCGTACGCGAGTTGCAGCGCGGTCTGCCGGCCACCGTAGGTGGACTGCCAGGGGTGGGTGTGGGAGTCCCACAGCCCCGGTAGGACCGTCTGGCCGGAGGCGTCGATGTGGCGGTGGGCGGCGCGCCTGGCGCCCGCGCGGTGCGGCTCTACGGCGGTGACGCGGCCGCGTTCGACGGTGATGTCGGCGTCCTCGCGCACGGCGCCGTCCGTGCCGTCCCAGAGGCGGCCGGCGTGCACCACGGTGTCGGCGGGGCGGGGGCGGCGCTGGTCGAGCGGGACGCGGACGGTGCGGGTGGCGCCGCGGGCGAGGTCCAGGAGGCGGAGCCGGCCGGCGCAGAGGTAGAGCAGGCGCCGGCCGTCGGCGGCCCAGCTCGGGTGGTCGGCGGCCTCCTCGGTGACCTGGCGGGGCGGGCCGTCGGGGGTCCCGTCGGGGCGGACCGGGAGCAGCCACAGCGCGGATTCGACGACGACGGCCATGGTGCGGCCGTCGGGGGACCAGGCGGGCCCCGAGTCGTACCGGTCCGCCAGGGAGACGTGCGGGGCGACGGCGTGCAGCGCCGCCTCACCGCTCGTGGTGTCGATGACACGGATGAGGTTGTAGCCCTCGCGGAAGCGCTGGTTGAGGCGGCCGCGGTCGCACAGGGCGACGTAGCGGCCGTCGGGCGACCAGCAGGGCCGGCCGGGCAGTCCGCCGCTGCCCAGCGGCTTCGCGAGGACCCGGTCCCGCGCGGCGGCGAGGTCGCGGACGACGAGGGTGCCGGACATGTCCAGGCAGGCGAGGCGGGTGCCGTCCGGGGAGAGCGCGGGGAAGACCCGGCCGCCCTCGGCGAGGACGGTCTCCTCGCCGGTGGCGAGGGTGTGGCGGCGCACGGCGAACAGGCCCGCGCGGTCGTCGGCGTAGACGAGCCCCGTGCCGTCCGGGGTCCAGGAAGGAGCGAGGACATAGCGCGTCGCGGGGGCGCGGACCACGCGGCGCGGCGCGCGGCCGCCGGATGTGGCGCCGACCCAGAGGGAGTTGAGAGCGGCGAAGGTGACGGAGCGGCCGTCGGGCGACAGGGCGGGCAGGTGCGGGGCGCGGACCGGCCGTACTCCCCCGGGCTCGAAGTCGTAGCGCTTGACGCGGTACCGGGGCCGGTCGACGGTGTGCCGCGCTACGAAGGGGATGTGCTCGGCGTCCTCGGGCGCGGCGGGCCGCACGATACGGAACGTGCCGTCCACGGTGAGGAGCAGGCCCTCGTCGCCGGTCCAGCGCGGCGGCACCGGTGCGATGTCGCCGGGTACCGCGACGGGTTTCCCGTCGACGACGAGCGTGCAGCCCGCGGCGGGGGCCGGCGTGGTCCGCAGATGGGCGAGGCGGCCGCGCGGTGAGATAGCCGGGGTCATGACCTGGGCGCCGGAGGGGTCGGTGCGCACGGTGGTGACGGGCCCGGCGCCGTCCGCGCCGACCGAGGCGATCGTGGACGCCTGGAGGGTGCCGGCCGCCGTGACGACGCCACGGACGAACACCACGCGGGTGCCGTCCGGGGACCAGGTGGGATCGGAGTCCTCCCAGGCGCCGGTCTGCCCGGGGCCCGGCTGTCCCGGCAGGCCGGTCAGCCGCGTGAGCCCTCCGTCGCGGACGTCGACGACCCAGATGCGGTACGGGCTGCCGGTCACCGGGTCGCCGCCGCGTTCGGAGGCGAAGGCGACGCGGGTGCCGTCCGGGGACCAGGCGGGGCCGCGGTCGTCCCACGGCCCGTCGGTCAGTCGCCGCGGTGTGCCTCCGGCGGTGTCCAGCAGCCACAGGTGGAAGCCGCCGCCCTGGTAGGCGCAGACGACGATGTGGTCGCCGTCCGGGCTGAACTGCGGTCTGGTGGGCTCCAGTTCGGGGGTGGTGAGCGCGGTCGCGGGGCCGCCGTGGCGCGGGATCGACCACAGGACGTTCTGGATCTCGGCGACGACGCGATCGCCGGCCGGGGCGAGGGTGGCGGCCCCGTTCGTGGCCGCCGTGAAGGTCAGCGTGGCCGGGCGCGTCGCGGCGGCGGGCGCCGCCAACGCCTCGGTCGCCGCCCCGGCTTCCGGGGCGAGGGCGGCGCCTGCCGCGACGGCGCCGACGGTGGCCGTGGTGGTCTGGAGGAAGCGGCGACGGGAGAGGTCGGGTCCGGAGGGGCGGCTGGTGTTCATGGGGCTCCCTAGGCACGGAGGGTGTGCGGGACCGGGGGGCGCGAGTCGGAGAGGGCCCGTGGGCCGCGGGCCGGGGGCGCGAGTCGGGAGGGGGCCGTGGAGGGCGGGCCGGGGCGAGAGTCGGAGAGGGACTTACGGCAACATACGGGGCGGGGCCACGGAAGGGCCCCGGCTCGCGCGAGGACGGCCAGATCCCGGCGCCGCCTGCCTCCGGCTGGGTGGCTGGGGCGTGTGGCACACCGCCGCTCCGGGCCTGCCGTGAAGCGCCGTACGGTGCCCGGCACACCGCCGTTCCGGGTCTGTCGTGGAGCGCCGTACGGTGCCCGGCACACCACGGCTCCGGGCCTGCCATGGAGCGCCGTACGGTACCCGGCACACCACCGTTCAGGTCCCCACGCGTACCGCCATACCCCGCGCAGCGCGCCGCCGCGACCGGCGGAGCCAGGCCCCGGGAATATGCCGGGTGCCCGGTTCCGTTGACGGCCGCGAAGGAGGCAACCGTGGAGCAGAAGTACTACACGCACGGCACGGCCGCGGAGCGCTGGGAGCGGGCGCGGCAGTTCTTCGACGCCAAGGAGTTCACGACCGCGGCCGGCATCCTGGGCGGCCTCGTCGAGGAGGTCCCGGAGCAGGTCGGACCGCGTCTGCTGCTCGCCCGTTCTTACTACCACTCGGCACAACTGCGGCGCGCCGAGGCCCAGTTGCGCATCATCGTCGACCGCGACCCGGTCGAGGGGTACGCGCGGCTGATGCTCGGGCGGACGCTGGAGCGCCAGGGCCGCGACGCCGAGGCGACACCGCACCTGCGGATGGCCGCGGCGCTGGCGGGGGAGTTCCCGGAGGGCTGAGCCGGGGGTGTCCGGGCAGCCCGGAGAGGTGCGCCGCCGGGCCCGCCCGGCGCCCGGGAGGCGGCAGGGCGGCGCATGGGTGCGGCCGGGCACGATGCCCGGCCGCACCACTCTGAGCTGGGGCTCCGCTAGCCTGGTCGGACGATGAACCGCACCGATCAGCCCGACCCGGCCGCCCACCGCCTGACCACCCCCTGGGGCGCCGTCGACCTCACCCGTTTCCCGGCGGACCCCCGCGACCAGCTCCGCGCCTGGGACGCCGCGGACGCCTATCTGCTGCGGCACCTGGCCGAGACCGGCACCGACCTGTCCGGCGCCGTCGTCGTGGTCGGCGACCGCTGGGGCGCCCTGGGCACCGCGCTGACCGGGGTCGACGGCTGCGCGCCCACGCTGATCTCGGACTCCTGGCTCGGGCAGCGGGCGACCGGCGAGAACCTCGCGCGCACGGGCGCCCCCGGCTCGGCCGCCACCCTCCTCACCACGCGGGACACCCCGCCGGACCGCATCGACGTCCTGCTGGTCCGCGTGCCGAAGAGCCTCGCGCTCCTGGAGGACCAGTTGCACCGGCTGCGGCCCGCCCTGCACGAGGGGACCGTGGTCGTCGGTACCGGCATGGTCAAGGAGATCCACACCTCGACCCTGAACCTCTTCGAGCGCCTCATCGGCCCCACCCGCACCTCGCTGGCCGAGAAGAAGGCGCGGCTCGTCCTCAGCACCCCGGACCTGTCGCTGTCGCCCGGCCGCAACCCCTGGCCGGTGCGGTACGCGCTCCCCGACGGCATCGGCCCGATGTCGGGACGCACGGTCGTCAACCACGCCGGGGTGTTCTGCGCCGAGCGGCTGGACATCGGTACGCGGTTCCTCCTGGGGCACCTGCCGCGGCACACCGGTGCCGCCCGCATCGCCGACCTGGGCTGCGGCAACGGAGTCGTGGGCACGAGCGCCGCGCTCGCCGACCCCGAGGCGGAGATCCTCTTCACCGACGAGTCGTACCAGGCGGTGGCCTCGGCCGAGGCGACGTACGCGCAGAACCGCGGCGACCGGCCGGGCAAGGCCGTCTTCCAGGTCGGCGACGGCCTCGCGGACGTGCCCGCCGCCACCGTCGACCTGGTCCTCAACAACCCGCCCTTCCACTCGCACCAGGCGACCACGGACGCGACGGCGTGGCGCATGTTCACGCAGGCCCACGCGGCGCTGCGGCCGGGCGGCGAACTGTGGGTCGTCGGCAACCGGCACCTCGGCTACCACCTGAAGCTGCGCCGCCTCTTCGGCAACAGCGAACTCGTCGCCAGTGACCCGAAGTTCGTGATCCTGAAGGCGGTACGGCAGGACGGCACACGACGGAGCGGCCCCCGACGCCGGTGACACCCGCGTCGGTGACACTGGTGTCGGTGAAAGCCGACCAAAGCCGTCCAAGGCTTGTCGGAACGGATCCCTCCGGGCGACGATGCCCCCATGAAGGGTGATCTTTTCGCGCAGGAGTACATGGTGCAGGCCGCGGTCGCACCGGGGATGTCCGTCCAGAACGCCAAGTCGATCCGGTATGTGGTCGACGGCGAGATGCTGGCACGGCAGGGGGCGATGATCGCCTATCGGGGGAATCTGCAGTTCGAGAAGAAGGGCCAGGGCGTCGGCGGCATGCTGAAGCGGGCCGTCACCGGTGAGGGTCTGGCCCTGATGAAGGTGCAGGGCAAGGGGGAAGCCTGGTTCGCGCAGGAGGCGCAGAACGTCTTCGTGGTCGACATCGAGCCCGGCGACGTGTTCACGGTCAACGGCCGCAACGTCCTGTGCTTCGACGCCACGCTGTCCTACGACATCAAGACGGTGAAGGGTGCCGGGATGACCGGCGGCGGCCTGTTCAACAGTGTCTTCACCGGCCACGGCAGGCTCGGCCTGGTCTGCGAGGGCAACCCGCTCGTGCTGCCGGTCTCCCCGCAGCAGCCGGTGTACGTGGACACCGACGCGGTGGTCGGCTGGAGCGCCGGCCTGCGCACGTCGCTGCACCGCTCGCAGTCCATCGGCTCGATGATCCGCGGCGGTTCCGGTGAGGCGGTGCAGCTGATGCTGGAGGGCGAGGGCTTCGTGGTCGTCCGCCCGAGCGAGTCGACGCCCCAGAAGCCGCAGCAGCACTAGGAGTTGGCCGCCCTCGACCGAAAGCCGGCAGCGGTGACCGGGGCATCGGACAAGGAACGCCGCCGACGGGATCCGGCGCGCCGGGGGTGGGCGAGAACCACGGCTACCGGCACCCGCCCCGGCGTTCGGCGAGCGGAAGCCGGCGGGCGGCGCGCTCTGGTGTCGGTGATCTCCTGCGACACCGGCCGCCGGGATCGCCGTCCCGATCTGCCGGCCGGAGTGGATCGAGCTGATCGCCGGCGGACGGACCCGCGCGCCGGGTTCGCGCGGGCGCTGCGTGCCCGGCCCCGGCCGGCGACGAGCTTCAGGTCCCCTCCTCCAATGACCAAGCCCTGGCCGGTGTACAGCAGCACGCGAGTCTGTGGCGCACCGCGCCCGACGGCAGCGGCCGGCCAGTTCCCGGCCCGTACTCATGGGGGTGGTTCGGGCAGGTGCAGTCCGTTGTGGACGACAGCGTGGGCGAGGTCGGACAGGTCGCTGTTGTGGGTGTGGGCGTGGGCGCGCAGCAGCGCCAGCGCCTGGCTCGGGGTGAGGTTGTGGCGCTGACTGAGCATGCCGGTGGCCTGGTGGACGACAGCGTCGGTAGGCAGAAGCCAGGCGTCGGCGGCATCGTCCTGAGCGGGGGCGGGGACGGAGAGGAACAGAAGTTCGGCGGCTTTGGCGTGTGTGCGGGTGGTGTCCAGGTCCTGATCCGGGAGGGGGCCGGGCTGGTCGCGGTAGAGCGAAAGGACGAGTCCGGGCTGGGGGATGTCATGGCGTGGCCCGGCGACGGGGAACGCGAAAGCGGCGCGGATGCCGTGCGCACGGGCTTCTTTGGCGTATACGGGCCAGCCGTTGGTCATGGCCGCGTCGTCGAGGTCGGTGACCAGCACCGGTTCTACGCGGTGGAGCGCTTCGACGCAGGGGCCTTCGCCCAGGTTGATCTGCAGGGCCTCGCCTCGGGCGGCGAGCGGTCCGTCGGCGGCCAGCGAGACACGCTGCGCCAGCGCGGCATCCACGGCCAGCGTCAGACCCACCGAGCAGTCCAGCGTCAACGCAACACGGCATGCCCGGACGAGGCTGCCTGAGGGGTCGGGGCAGTCCAAGTGCAGAGCGGCGAGCTCGACAACCTCCGCTCGCGGGGCTGTCACGTGGGGCAGACGGAGGGCGCGAGACAGAACGCGCCGGGGAGCATGCACATGGCTGTGATCCGATCTTGGCACTCACCGCCGATGCTGCCCATGATCGGAAGCCAATGTCAGGGGTTGCCGTACGAGACGTGACCGTCTGTGCGCGTGCGGGCAGCCTGCGCTTCCACCGTACCTCCAGGTGCCCTGCGGCCGGGGGCTTGTGCGCCGTAGGCTTGGAGGACCGCGCCCACCTGGGTTCGGCCGGGCGGGGAGGTGAAGGGCGTGGCTCCGACAAGCG
The DNA here is from genome assembly GCF_040611655.1 of Streptomyces sp. NPDC006552. Taxonomy (NCBI): domain Bacteria; kingdom Bacillati; phylum Actinomycetota; class Actinomycetes; order Kitasatosporales; family Streptomycetaceae; genus Streptomyces; species Streptomyces sp. NPDC006552. The sequence continues at coordinate 45,550 of NZ_JBEXOS010000009.1, read as the reverse complement.
ATCTTGCCGCTGTACTGGGGAGCCTGCGCCCGGCGCCCGGCAGTGGGGGGCTGGTCGGTGCCGACGCGGGTCAGTGTGCTCGTGCGCTCGGTGTCGACGGTGTGGCGGTCTCCGTGACCATCGGCAATGTGTTCAACGAGTTGTTGTGGGCCACCCCGGGCGCCAGTACGCAGCTGGAGGATGTGCAGTTCACGCTGGGGCTGGGGCCGGGTCCCGAGGCGGCCGCCTCGGGCGAGGCCGTCACGGTGCCCGATCTGGCGCGCGAACCCGGTGATCGGTGGCCGGTCCTGCTGTCCGAGGCTCTCGCGCTGGGCATCGGCGCGGTGTTCACTGTTCCGTTGCGGGCGGGCAGCGTCTGCCTGGGCACCATGACACTGCAGCGGGCCCGGACCGGACCGCTGGAGGAGTCCTCGCTCGCCGACGCGTGGCTCGTCGCGCGGGCCCTGACCGCCGTGCTGATGCAGGACAGTGGAGGGTGGGAGGCCTTCGCCGCCGCGGACGACGACTCGTACTTCTACCGCGCCGCCGTGCATCAGGCCGCCGGGATGATCAGTGTGCAGGCGGACGTGACCTTGGCAGAGGCACTGATCAGGCTGCGCGCGCATGCGTTTCGCCACGACCGGCCGGTGATCGAGGTCGCCGAGGACGTGGTGGCCCGGCGGGTGCATTTTCGCCAGGATGATGGAGACGAGCCGGGCGGCTGGGCCGGCGGAGGGACTGAATGGCCATGACTCGAGAAGAACGCCTGCTGGCGGCCGTCATCGATGCGGTCGACACGCTCGTCGACGACTTCGACCTGATCGACTTCCTGCACACGCTGTGCGATCGCTGCACCGAGCTGCTCGATGTGTCGGCGGTCGGTGTCATGCTCGAAGACCCGGGAGGCAGTCTGCAGCTGATCGCCGCCTCCGACGAACACACCCGACTGCTGGAACTGTTCGCCATCCAGCACGACGAGGGACCCTGCGTCGCATGTCACCGCAGTGGGACGGTGCGGCTGAACATCGACCTCACCTCACCGGTCCAGACCGGCCCCTTCCCGGTCTTCGCTGCTCGGGCGCGCCAGGCCGGCTTCACTGTGACGCACGCGCTGCCGATGCGTCTGCGCGAGGAGGTCATCGGCGCGCTGAACCTTTTCGACGCCCGCCCGCAGGATCTGTCCGCCGCCGATGCGCGGGTGGCGCAGGCACTGGCGGATGTGGCGACGATCGCCATCCTGCAGCACCGCACCGTCGCCCACGCAAACCAGCAGCGCGCCCAGATGCACGCGGCTCTGACCAGCCGCATCGTCATCGAGCAGGCCAAGGGCATCCTCGCCGAACGCTGGAACACCGACGTCGACGTGGCCTTCGACGCCGTACGGCGGCACGCCCGCGCTCATCGGCTCGGCCTGACCCGGCTGTGCCGCGAACTCGTCGACGGCGATCTGGACACCAACGCCATACGACGCCCCTGACCGGCCGATCCCCGCGCTTCGCCCCGCATCGCCTCGTAGGGACACCTGATGGACGACGACCACGCCGCTGCCTGGCGCCGGATCGGCGCCGCCGACGGCGGTATCACCCTCGCGGTGGCCTCCGCGGCCTGCGCACAGGACGTGGCAGCCGACTGCCTCGGCGTGGCTCTGGTCGCCACCGGAGAACTGCGCCTGCTGGGTTACGCCAGCGACGAGCGAGCCCGGCGTCTGGAGGACGCCCAGCTCACCACCGGGGAAGGGCCCTGCACCGACGCCTTCGTACAGCGCGCCCTCATCGAAGTAGCGGACCTGCATCGGGCCTACGACCGCTGGCCCGCCTTCTCCCAGGCCGCCGCGGACCAACAGGTGCGCTCCGCGACCGCCCTGCCCCTGACCGTCGGCGACCTGCGCATCGGCGCCCTGGACATCTACCGCACCGCGCCCGGTCTCCTCACCGAACGCCAGAGATCCGTCGCGCACGCCTACGCCCGCATTCTGGCCCTGCTCGCCCTCGACGAGCACCCCCATCCGCTCACCGCCCGGCACCGCCCCACCCGGCCCGGGCCGCAGGGCTACCCGCCCAGCGTCCACCTGGCCGCGGGCATCCTCGCCGAGAAATACCACTTACCCCCGGACGACGCACTGGCCCGCATGCGCGCCCGCGCCTTCCGTCGCGCCCAACCGCTTCGGCAGATCGCCGAATACGTCCTGACCCACCGCATCCTCGACTGAAGTCCGCAGCGTCGTAGCAGCGGGCTTCACCGGGCCACTTCGGGAAGGGCTGTGGTTCCTGGCGCGCACCGGCCTCGGCCCGCCGTGCCGAGCCACGGCCGGCAGCGGGTTCTCGCTTTGCGCGGCCCGCAGCCCTGCCTGCTCAAGCGCTGAGGGCTCTGCGGTGGCAGATATCGCGTGTGCCTCGCGAGTGTTTTCCCTGGGAGCGCGACGGAGCGGCCATGAACCCGGTCTGTGGTCTCATCCCCCGTGGGACCACAGACCGGGTTGCCTCGACCGCGAGGTACCGGGTGCGGGAAGCCCGGCAGGCAGGAGGCGCACGGTCGACCAGGGTCTGGGGCCGCTTGCCCAGCGTAATCGGCCTTCAACGACGGGACGAGGCCGGATCCAGCCGGTTAGGCCGGTGCCTCCGGAGGCACCGGCACGGGGAGATCACCCAAAATGTCGAACTTCAAGTTCAATTGCGGATGGTTGAGCAACCGCAGGAGTGTGGCTCCCGTGCAGATCAGGCGTAGGCGTCCGCCGCGCCTGACGGTGCGGGAGCGAGCGCGTACGAGAAGTCGTACTCCGCTGCCGTCCATGAACTCGACCGCGCGCAGGTCGATCAGGAGATCCGCGTCACCGGTGTAGGTGATGCGGTCCAGACGGTCGCTGATGTCGGGGGCCGTCAGGATATCGATCTCGCCGCTCAGAAGGACCAGCATGCAGTCTCCGTGCGGCAGGACCTCCCTGACGCACGATGCGGCGGGGGGCGGGGTCACGGCGACTCTTCTCTCCGAGGTGCGGGCGTCCATGCGGACCGAATGCCAACGGGAGCCGGGTCGACACTTCAGGGTAGGTGGGCGAAACACCCTGATGATTCGTTGCAACCAAAGAGGTGCGGGGACGTCGTCTCGTCTGCTATGTGGCTGGATTCGCGCCGTGGAGGCCATCGGTGGGAAGGAAGACGTCGAGGGGCCGGTGACAGATCCGACGGAGCTGAGGTTCGGTCACCGGATCAGCAGCGTCCATGCCGCTCACCGCTGAGGGCCGCGCACCCATACCGCTGGGCTCAGGGGTTCCGCGCCGGGAAGCTCTTTCCAGTCCCATGCCCGGAGCACCTCCCTGATCCCTGCCGACGGGCTGTTCTCCTCGACGACGGTCATCACCAGGTCCTCGTCATGCCGCGAGAGCAGCAGGTCGCCGAGGCGGGTGGCGACGCCCTGACGGCGAAATGCGGGCAGCACCAGCAGTTCGGTGAGCACGAAGACCTGACCGGGTGCGGGGAATTCCTTGACCCGCATCGTCAGCTCGGCTGGAACGTCCGTCCGGCCGACCTCGTTACGCTCCAGGCGGTGCCCGTACGCACAGCCGATGAGTTCGCCCGCGTCGGCGACGACCATGTCGAAACCGTCGTGCCGCACTTCCTGTTCGAAGCTTCGCAGAAACTCCGTCCGGCCCTCGTCGCGGTGCTCGGTGCTGCGGTACGCCGCGGCATGCACCAAGGCGATGACCTCCCGCTGCTGTTCGGCCTGCCAGCGGGTGAGTCGGCGCAGATACGTCTGGGGCATCCGGGCTCCCTCCGCGGTGCTTGTGAGGTCTTCTGGCTCAGTGAGCCTGCTTGTGCGTGGAGCGGTTACGGCGGCTGCGCTACCTTAGCCGCCCGCGACCCCCGTCGCGATGGTCGTGCTGCTCGGCCGGAGTGACGGACGGGGGCGCCGTGGCGAACGGCGGAGTACCGCCGCCCGGCTCAGCGGGGTACCGGCGATCTGTGAAGGGGTCACCGACCCGCGCTCAGAGCGGCGGGGCGGGCGGGCGTCGCGCGGCTCTCGTGCTCCCAGGACTTGGCCGCGCTCTGCGACCGGTCTCCGGCGGTGTCGTCATGATGGCGAGTGGTTTCGGTGGCGATGAGAGCGCTGGCGGTCCGATAAGGCCCGTCCGGGGTGCAGGCAGCGGCCATGAGCCGTCCGGCAGTCGCCTCGCCCGAACCGGGAGAGATCACCAGGAGGTCGTAACGCCTGGTTCCCTGGGAGAGCAGCAAGAGGTTGTACGGGTCGAGTCCAGGAGTGAGCCAGCCGATCTTCAATGCGCGGTCCCGGGCGCGCACCTCGCTCGGGAGGAGGGGCCAGAGCAACGGATTGACGGCGACGCGGGTGATGCGGCCCCACAGCGGGTCGAGAACGCCGACCAAGGTGGGGAGTTCGGTGACCAGGTCCCGCGAGCGCGGCCACCAGGCGCCGTCGATCGGGCCGCGGCCCGTGGACGGCTGCAGTGCGATCCGTACCGCGGGTTCCGGTGAGGGTGAGGTCATCACCGCCATGGTGCAGGCCCGTCCTCGGAGTGACGTGACCGTCGTCCCCGACGCCGTTGCTCACCAAGGACGAGACCCGCGTGGATGCCGGCATACGAAGTGCCCTCGGCTTTTCCACGGTACTCCTGCAAGCGTGTTCGGTGAGGGACCGTACGGATTCTGATGACCCGTCAATCGACCGGTCGGACCCGGCAGTCCCTCGGCCGGGCGGCCACCTGCGCCAGGCTCTGGGGCGGGACGACGAGACTTCCGTGGAAGCCGCGGCGGCCGCCACCCGATCTCACGGCGTCAGCGATGCCCTCATCGCATACAAACCCCTGCCCTTCCCCACGGACGGCTTCCGGGTGACCACGCTTCATCGGGAACCGCAGGTGCTCGGCACATCGTCAAGTCATCATCTGGCGAACGAGAAAGCCGTCAGCCTGCGGGCTCTGTCGGGCGAGAACCTGGTGGCCTGCGTCAGCACTCCGGTTGTCTGGAGCACGCCCAAGCCGGTCGACGACCGCCCGGCACCACCACCCGCGATCGACGACAGCTATGAGGACAAGCTGGAACTCATCGCCACCGGCCACTGTGTCGCGATCTTCCCCGCCTCCGATCGACGCGCTGCTGTGCGCGAGGACATCGCCCTGGTGCCCGTCATCGACATCGATCCCTGCGAGCCCGTGCTCGTCACGCGTGCCGGCGACCCGAACCCGCTGCTCGGAACCTTTGAAGACGTCGCACGTACATTGCTCGGCACAGCTTCCCGGCAGAAGAACAGCACGCTGCCGATCAGCTGACCGCTCGCGGCGACGTCTCCAAATGATCTTGCGTGGTGGATCATGGTCAGGTGATACGTCGCCATGAACGGGGTCCGGGACAGCCCGGAAGCAGTCAGCTGAGCCGGGTCGTGGCATACACCTCGATGGCGTCGCGCTGGTACGCGGCCAGGCCCGGTGCGATCGCCTCGTACGCGGCGCGCCAGGCGCTGTTGTCCACGCAGGAGCGTCCGACGGCGCGGTACTCCTCGGCGGAGACAGGCCGCAGTCCGGTCATGGCCTGGTACTGGGCGTCGATCTGGGCCTGCACGGGCGCGGCGTCGGCCGGGTGGCCGGCGGCCATCAGATCGGCCAGCAGGATCATCTGTGTCGTGCGCTCGCGCTGTCCGGCCTCGATGTCCTGCGGGGTCATCGCGGCGACCGTGCGGCCGACTTCCTCGGCGTGCTCGGGGAAGTCGCGCAGGCTCTCCTGGTACTGGGCGGGCTGGATGCCCTCGAACAGGTTCTCCGGTCGGTTGATGGTCATAGGGTTACCGTCCTTTCTGGAGCGTTCCAGTTCGGCGATGGTGCGGGAGACGGCGTCGGCCAGGGCGTCGAGCCGGTCCCGCTCGGCGAGCAGCCGCCGGTGGTGGCCGCGTAGGGCGCCCACCTCGTCGACCTGCTCGGCGAGGATCCGGCCGATCTCGGGAAGCCCTACGCCCAGTGCCCGCAGTACGAGAATCTGCTGCAGCCGCAGCAGCTGACGCTCCTCGTAGTAGCGGTGGCCGCCTGCCCCGATCCGGGCAGGCGGCAGCAGGCCGACCTCGTCGTAGTGCCGCAAGGTCCGGGCGGTCACGCCCGACATCCGAGCGACCTCCGCGATAGGCCAGTCCATCGCCCTCTCCCTCACGATCGCGTCACCGGGCCGGTTTCTCCGGCCCTGTCAAGGACGGTAGAAGCTGCCGCAGCGGCAACCGCAAGCCCGCACTCTCACGATCGACGGCCCACCCAGCACACCAGCAACTTTCGCGACACGCGATCCTGGTGTACCTCGGGTACGCATTTTTCTTCCTGCTTCTCCGCGGCTGGAACGCCGCACCGCTCCCGACCGGTGATCGACGGCACTCTCATCCCCCGCGTTGCATCGCACCGGAAGGGCCACCTGACCGGAAGCACTCCGGTGCCCGGGAGCTTCGGGACTACTTCAACCGTTGGAGGATGCGTTGCCGTACCCAGAGCGCCGAGACCGTGGGCACCGATCGCGGAGCGCCCATCGCTGCCGGAGGCTCAGGAGCCAGCCACATTTGCGGGCGCGGTCCAGCCGGTAGCTCGGATCCACTCGACCAGGTCCAGGGTGGCCGGATTGATCGAGCGCACCGCCGCGAGGTCCGCAGGGTGTTCCGTCGGCTTCGCGAACTCGCGGAACATCGCCTTGTCGAGGTCGGTGGGAAGCACGCTCAACGGGAGGATCTCGTACCGTGCCGGGAGCCCGGCGTGCGCGCCGAACGCCGCGGCGATCTGGGGGCCTGTCAGCTCGTCGCCGACGAGCTCGACGGCTCCGCCGGGCGCCTCCGCCACGTCGAGCAGGAGTGCGGCGGCGACCCGGCCGATGTCCCTGACCGAGATCATCTTCAGGGCGACGTCCTTGGGCAGCGGCAGCCTCAGCACGATCTCCCCATGTTCCAGGCTCGGTGCCATCACGCCCGCGAAGTTCTCCATGAAGGCGGTCGCGCGAACCATCGTGGCCCTCAGGCCGGACTTCCTCAGATGCTCCTCGATCCAGTGCTTCGAGTCGTGGTGCGGCACACCCGACTCCCGGTCCGCTCCGAAGACCGAGTTGAACACGACGTGCGGGACGCCCGCCTCGGCCGCCGCGTCGACGAGTGCGGTACCGACGCGGATCTCCGCCTCGACCTCTTCGAGGCTGTTCGCCTCCGGGGTCATGAAGCAGAACCCCTCGACCCCCGCCAGCGCGGCGGTCAGCGACACCGGGTCGTCGGCCCGGATGGCCGCCAGCTCGACACCGCGGGCGGCCAGCGCCTGAGCCCGGTCGGACTGCGGGTTGCGGACCAGAGCCCGCACCCGCGCCTTGTGGTCCAGCAGCGCGTCGACCACCGCCCCGCCCTGTTGCCCCGTCGCGCCGAAGACTGCGATCGTGCCGGTCGTCTGTGTGCGCATCGCTGCCACCCTTCACTAGTTCACGGCGTGAACGAAATTAGTTCACGGCATGAACTTCGTCAAGGTGCGGGTGGGGCGGGACCTCACGGTGTGGGGGGTTGGTTCGAGGCGGGCGAAGAGAGGTCCGAGGTGTCCACGATGGCGGTGGCCACGCGTTCGAAGTCGCGCTGGTCGTCGGCGTCGAGGTTTCTCGCGATCTCGGGCAGGCGCTTGGCGACCTCGGCGTAAAGGGCCTCGGCGAGCACCTTCCCTGTGGGCGTCGCACTGAGCATGACGACCCGTCGGTCCTGCGCCGAGCTTGCCCGGCCGACCAACTCGCGCCGCGCGGTGCGGTCGACCAGCTGGCTCAGTGCGTTCTTGGTCATACCCAACGACGCGGCGAGGTCAGCCATCTGCCGCGGCTCGTTCCTGACTGCGCAGAGCAGCGTGGCCTGCGAGGGGGTCAGGTCGAACTCTGCGGAGATCTGCGCGTACTTGCGTTGAATCAGAACCGAGAGCCAGAAGAGCTTGTCGCCATAGTCCACGCAGGCCTCCCCGGTCCGATCACGAACGATCAGCTTACTCGTCGCGGGCCGGCAGACCCACGCCACGCACCAGGGGATGCACACCTCTGCGAGACCGGCCTGACGCTCCTGCCCCAACCGCTTCGATCGACTTCGCCCCGGCTCCAGTTCCACACCCAGGTGACTCTCCGGCTCCAGCTCACCGCCCGGCCACGCCGCATCGAACAAGACGACGCCCCCCCGTGCGGTGGTGTGCTGCGGAGTCGGAAGAGGAACTCCTTGTCGGCCACCGCCGGCACCGCGTTCAACGGCCCGCCGCCGGCATTGGCCCAAGCAGCCCGGGAATTGGCTGACCGGCGGCTCACCGACCCCGGCCTCTCCCCCGCGGCTCTCGCGCGAAGACTGAACATCTCCGCCCGCACTCTCCAACGAGCTTTCGCCCGTGAAGGCCAGTCGCTGAGCGCCTACATCCGAGAGCGCCGCCTCGCGGAGGCGCGCCGCGCGCTCCTCGCACCTCACCGGCGTATGACCATCACGGAAATCGCCGCCCGCTGGCAGTTCGCCGACAGCGGTCACTTCGCCCGCGCCTTCCGCAGACGTTACGACCAGAGCCCGACCGAATGCGCTGCCACCGCCGCTTGAGGGACAGACACCGTATGAGTGGCGGGCCCGCCGGGGAGTTCGAACGGACAGGTGTCGACAGCGCACGGTCCAGTTCGGGGACCGCCCGGCAATGGCGTGTTCAGACGGTTGGCCAGCAGGCAGGAGGCGTCGCGATCTGCTCGATCTGCTCGCCGAAAGCCGAGGCCTGGTCCTGCCGTGGCCCCTGCAAGGACGTCTGGCGATCACCTCAGCACATCTCCTCACCCAGACTCGTAGGCTCGAACGCAACGGAATGGTCGAGTGCCGCGTGCTCCCGACGTCGCCGGTCGGCGTCGAATACTCGCTGACCGCCCTGGGCGAATCCCTGCGCAAGCCCATCGCCCACCTCTATGACTGGACCGTCGCGCATGCCCCCGCGATCCAGGCGCGCCATCGCGACTACGACCGGAGAGCTCCGCACTGACCGACCACCAGGGGGCCCGGTCCTGCACCCGGCACACCGCCGGCGCCCCGAGCCGGCACGTAGTGCGTACGCACCAGGTCACGGGCACGGCTGGTCCGGGTGCACCAGGGGACGACGGTGGCCGGGGACGATGCCCGGCGGAGCGCCGCAGACGAGGGTGGGAGGCGCGTGAATCCCACGCGATTCCCTTGCATGGCTCGCCTAGCGGTGTCTGGAGTGATCAACGGTGACGACAGTTCTTTACCGGATCGGACGGTGGGCCTTCCGGCGCCGCCGGCTCGTGGGCGGCCTCTGGCTCGGTGCCCTGGTGGTGGCCGTGGCCGCCGCGGCCCTGGCGCCGACCAGTGAGGACGAGGACCTCGCCATGCCCGGCACCGAGTCGCAGAAAGCGTTCGACCTGCTGGACGAGCGCTTCCCCCAGAGCAACTCCCAGGGCGCCGAGGCCCGCTTGGTGTTCCAGGCCCCGGACGGACAGAAGGTAACGGCCAGGCAGAACAAGGTAGCCGTCAAGGACACGCTCGGCTCACTGGACGGGGGCGACCAGGTGGCGTCGACCACCGACCCCTACGAGACCGGCGCGGTCAGTAAGGACGGCACCATCGCCTACTCCACGATCACCTACACCGCGGACGCCGTCGACCTGTCCGAGTCGACGAAGAGCACCCTTCAGGACGCCGCGAGCCGGGCCCGGGACGCGGGGCTCACCGTGGAGATCGGCGGCTCGGCTCTGGACGCGGAAGAGGAACTGGGGGGTACGACAGAGATGATCGGCGTCGCGGTCGCGGCCGTGGTGCTGATCCTCGCCCTCGGCTCGCTGGTCGCGGCCGGACTGTCGCTGCTGACTGCCTTCGTGGGCGTGGCCATCGCCTTCGGCCTGGTCTCCGCGCTGGCCGTGCCGCTGGGCCTGACGTCCACCGTCGCCATCCTGGCGCTGATGCTGGGCCTCGCCGTCGGCATCGACTACGCGCTCTTCATCACCTCCCGCTACCGCGACGAGCGCGCCAGGGGCAGCGAACCGGAGGAGGCCGCGGGCCGGGCGGTGGGCACGGCCGGATCCGCCGTCGTCTTCGCGGGCGCGACCGTCCTGATCGCCCTGGCGGGGCTCGGGGTCGTCGGAATCCCCGAACTGACCAGGATGGGTCTGGGCGGCGCCGGCGCCGTGGCCCTTGCCGTACTCGTCGCGCTGACCCTGGTCCCCGCGCTGTTCGGCTTCTTCGGCCGGCGGGTACTGTCCCGCGCCGTCCGCAAGTCCACCCGGCCGGGACGCGATCACCCGCACCCGGTGCCCCACTCTGCCGACCGGCGGCCCGGGCTGGGTACCCGCTGGGCACGGTTCGTACTGCGGCGGCCGGTGGCCGTGCTACTGACCGCCGGGCTCGGTCTCGGTACCGTGGCCCTGCCGGCACTGGGTCTCGAACTCGGCCTGCCCGGCGACGAGTCCAAGTCGGTGGAGACCACCCAGCGCCGCGCCTACGACCTGCTGTCGGAAGGCTTCGGTCCCGGCTTCAACGGCCCGCTGACCGTCGTCGTGGACATGTCGGCACCGGCATCCCCCGGCTCCGGGGACGCCCGGGCCGTCACGGACCAGGTCGCCAGGGCCGTACGGGCGGTGGACGGGGTCGCGTCGGTCGGTGATCCGGTTCTCAGCCGGGCCGAGGACACGGCCGTCCTCACCGCCGTGCCGCGGACCGCGCCGAACAGCGGCGAGACCAAGGACCTGGTGCACGCGCTGCGCGGCGCGGTCCGGGGCGTCGAGTCCGACACGGGCGCCGGTGTCCTGGTGACCGGGACCACCGCGCTGAACATCGACATCTCCGAAGCCATGTCCGACGCACTCCTCCCGTATCTGAGCGTGGTCATCGGCCTGGCGGTGCTTCTGCTGATGGTGGTCTTCCGCTCGGTGCTGGTCCCGGTGAAAGCCGCGCTCGGTTTCCTGCTGTCCGTGGGCGCCGCCTTCGGCGTCCTCGTCGCCGTCTTCCAGTGGGGCTGGGCGGCGGACCTCATCGGCATCGAGCAGACCGGACCCGTCATGTCGCTGATGCCGATTCTCATCATCGGCATCGTGTTCGGTCTCGCCATGGATTACGAGGTCTTCCTCCTCACCCGGATGCGGGAGGCCTACGCCCATGGCGCCTCCCCCGGCGAGGCGATCGTCAGCGGTTTCCGGCACAGCGGACGTGTGGTGGCCGCGGCGGCGATCATCATGATCAGTGTGTTCGCCGGGTTCATCGGGATGAGCAGCCCGACCATCCAGACGATGGGTGTCGGTCTGGCCGCCGCCGTCGCCTTCGACGCCTTCGTCGTCCGGATGGCGATCGCTCCCGCGGTCCTGGCGCTGCTCGGCCACCGGGCCTGGTGGCTGCCCCGTATCCTGAGCCGCGTGTTGCCGAAGGTGGATATCGAGGGTGAGGCACTGAGCAAGCACGTCCCGGCCCCCGCGGCCGAGTTGGACGCGGCAGGGCGGCGGCTGCCCGTCGGCGGGGGCTGAGCCGCCCATGGCGAACACGGGTGACGGTGGCCGGCCACCACACGGCACGTGGTGGCGGGAGGCGGCGATCACGGCGACGGCGTTCGCGCTCTGCCTGCTCGCCGGTGTGGTGCAGGACGACGGCAGCACGCTGTCACCGCCGTCCGCCGCCGCCTATGTCATCGCCGTGGTGTCCTGCGCGGTGCTGCCGGCGCGGCACCGGGCGCCCCTGGCCGCCATGGCGGTCACGACCGCGAGCGGCGTACTGGCTCCGTTCCTTGGCCTCCTGCTGAGCCCGCTCATCGTGGCCCCCGCCGTGATCACCGCCTACTCCTACTCGCTCGCCGCGCGCACTGAACGGCGCGCGGCGAGCGCCGTGGCGCTCGTCTCCGTGGCACTGCTGGTCGCCTCGACCCCCTTGCTCGGTGCCCTCTCGTGGAAGGACGCGAGCAGGGTAGGAGCGGTGGCGGCGTTCCCGCTGGTGGCCGGCGTACTGGGGCACTCGGTGCAGAACCGGCGCGCCTACCTGGCGGCCGTCGAGGAGCGGGCCCTGCGGGCCGAGAAGAGCCGGGACAGCGAGGCGCGCCGCAGAGTGGCCGAGGAACGGGTACGCATCGCCCGGGAACTGCACGACCTCGTGGCCCATCAGATCACCCTGGCCAACGCGCAGGCCACGGTCGCGGCCCACCTCTTCGACACCCGCCCGGAGCAGACCCGCAAGAGCCTGCACGAACTCGTCGAGACCACCCGCGACGCGCTCGACGACCTGCGGGCCACGGTAGGTCTGCTGCGCCAGTCCGGGGACGCGGCCGAGCCCGCCGAACCGGCGCCCGGCCTTTCGCGGCTCCCCACGCTGCTCTCGTCGTTCCGCGGTGTTGGTCTGGAGGTGTCGATGGACCAAAAGGGCACGGTCAGGGCGCTGCCGCCGGGGGTTGACCTCACCGCGTACCGCATCGTCCAGGAGGCCCTGACCAACGTGGCCAAGCATGCCGGTACGGGCAACGCCCGGGTGCGCCTCGCCTGGAGCCGCGACCGCGTGACCATCACCATCGCCGACGACGGAGCCGGCGCCCGGACGACATCGACCGCCCCCGCGGGATCGGCTACGTCCACGGCGGGGGGCCGGGCGCCCGGTTTCGGTCTGATCGGGATGCGGGAACGGGCCACCGCGGTCGGGGGGCACCTCTCCGCGGGCAGGCGCCCCGAGGGCGGCTTCCTCGTCTCCACCCAACTGCCCCTGCCACCCGTCAAGGACCTGACGCGGGGGGCTGACGGAGCAACAACCACCGAGGGACGGATGACCGGCGAAGCGACAGGTGACGAACGGACGGGCGACCGGGAGAGCGGGGGTACACCGTGACGCTGCGGGTGCTGCTCGCCGACGATCAGGCCCTGCTGCGCGGTGCCTTCCGGCTGCTTCTCGACAGTTCCGACGACATCACCGTGGTCGGCGAGGCCGCCGACGGCAGGGAGGCGGTGAGGCTCACCCGGGAACTGCGCCCGGACGTGGTGATCATGGACATCCGTATGCCCGAAGTGGACGGTCTCACCGCCACGACACAAATCTGCGCGGACCCGGAACTGCGTGCCAGTCGCATTCTGATCCTCACGACGTACGAGACCGACGAGTACGTCGCGCAGGCGCTGCGCGCGGGGGCCGGCGGCTTCATCGGCAAGGGCATCGGCGCCGAGGATCTCCTGGACGCCGTGCGTACGATCGCCGACGGCGAGACCCTTCTGTCCCCCGCCGCGACCCGCTCCTTGGTCGCCAGTTTCCTGGCCACACCGGACGACGCCCCGCCGCGCCATCCCGAACGGCTCGCCGTGCTCACCCCGCGCGAACGCGAGATGGTGGCTCTGGTCGCGACCGGCCTGTCCAACCAGGAGATCGCCGAGCAGATGTTCCTGAGCCCCTTCACCGTCCGCGCCCACGTACAGCGCGCCATGACGAAGCTCCAGGCCCGCGACCGGGCGCAACTCGTCGTCATCGCCTACCAGACGGGCCTGGCCCGCGCCACCGATGACGGTGGCACCGACCGCCTGTCGTAGTAGCCCGTCACGGAGCGGCTGAGGCTGAACGGTCCGGTGATGGCCGTCTTGATGACGAAGTCCTCGTCAGTCTGGACCCGTTGCTCGTTGTCGGCGCCGACAGCGTAGAGGGCCGCGGCTGTCCCCGGGGCGTTTCACATCATGAGCTCGCGGGAGAGCCCGAAGGTGTTCGGCATGGTGAATATGGCGAAGCAGTAGCCGAGGTAGCGGTGGAACTGTGCTTCGGGGCCGAAGAGTGCGCCCCGGGTATGTGAGTGCAAACCGTCGGCGCCGGTCACCAGGTCGAACGCGCGCTGCCCACGCCTCCATCGTGAGCCGGTTCTCGTCGTTCGGATCGTCCAGGCCCCACGGACCGTCGTGCCCTTACGTGGGCAGGAGCTTGCCGGAGTCCCTCATCATGTAGCCGGTGTTGACGCTCGGGGCGCGTCATGGGGTCCGTCGCACCGGACACCTCCCAGTCGGCCGCCAGGCGATGACATGGCCACCGGCCGACGCGGCAGTGTCCAGCACCTCGTGGCGTGGCGCTGCCGCTCGGGCGGCGGCGTAGCTGCTGACACCTGGGAGAGGCGACGGACCCCGACGAGGCACCGATCACATCCCTCACCGGGACGTTCGATCACGCCCCGTACTCAACCGCGGTACGTCTCCAGCAGCCGCAGCCACACCTCGCTGATCGTCGGGTACGACGGCACCGCGTGCCACAGCCGGTCGATCGGCACCTCGGCGGCGACGGCGATCGTCGCGGCGTGGATGAGTTCGCCGACGCCGGGGCCGACGAACGTGACGCCGAGGAGGACCTCGCGGTCGAGGTCGACGATCATGCGGGCGCGGCCGGTGTACCCGTCGGCGTAGAGCCCGGCTCCGGCCACGTTCGCCATGTCGTAGTCGACGGCGCGCACGCGGTGGCCCGCCGCCTCGGCCTCGGCCAGGGTCAGGCCCGCGCTCGCCGCCTCCGGGTCCGTGAAGACGACCTGGGGGACGGCGGCGGTGTCGGCGGTGGCGACGTGGGCGCCCCAGCGGTCCGTCTCCAGCAGGGGGACGCCGGCGGCCCGCGCCGCGATCACGTCGCCCGCGATCCGGGCCTGGTACTTGCCCTGGTGGGTGAGGAGGGCGCGGTGGTTGGCGTCGCCGACGGCGTAGAGCCAGTCGTGGCCCTCGACGCGCAGGGTGTCGTCGACGCTCAGCCAGGAGCCGGGTTCCAGGCCCACGGTCTCCAGGCCGATGTCCTCGGTGCGCGGGGCGCGGCCGGTCGCGAAGAGGATCTCGTCGGCCTCCAGGGTCAAGCCGTCGCCGAGGGTGACGGTGACGGTGGCGCCCTGCCGCTCGACGGCCCGCACGGAGGTGCCGGTGCGCACGTCGGCGCCCGCTTCCCGCAGCGCGTCCGCGACCAGCTCGCCGGCGAAGGGCTCCATCCGCTCCAGCAGTCCGCCGCCGCGTACCAGCATCGTGACCTGGGAGCCGAGCGCCTGCCAGGCCGTGGCCATCTCGGTGGCGACGACTCCGCCGCCGACCACGACGAGGCGGCCGGGCACCCGGTCGGCGCTGGTGGCCTCCCGGCTGGTCCAGGGTCGCGCGTCAGCGAGGCCCGGCAGGTCGGGCAGGGCGGCGCGGGTGCCGGTGCAGACGGCGACGGCGTGCCGCGCGGTCAGGGTGGTGAGGGTGCCGTCGTCGGCGGTGACCGTGACCCGGCGGGGTCCGGCGAGGCGGCCGTGGCCGCGGTAGAGGGTGACACCGATGGACTCCAGCCAGCCGACCTGGCCGTCGTCCTTCCAGTTCGAGGTGAAGTAGTCGCGGTGGGAGAGCACGGCGGCGGCGTCGAGGGGGCCCTGCACGGACTGGGCGAGGCCTGGCACGCGGCGGGCGTCGGCGCGGGCGATCACCGGGCGCAGCAGGGCTTTGCTGGGCATGCACGCCCAGTAGGAGCACTCGCCGCCCACCAGTTCGCTCTCCACGACGGCGGCGCTCAGCCCGCCCGCCCGTGCGCGGTCGGCGACGTTCTCGCCGACCGGTCCCGCGCCCACCACAACAACGTCGTACGTGTACTCCATGGGTTCCGTCATAGGCACCAGTGTCGTCGTAGGTGTGCCGGGGAGCCACACGGGTACGTGCGCGGAATACGGCCGCGGTGCGGACCGTTGTGCCCAGCGGCTTTGCCCTTCACGGCTTCGCCCCGAAACCCAGGAAGCAGGAAGAGGGAAATCACCATGAGCAGCACCACTGTGGAGCTGACCAAGGAGAACTTCGATCAGATGGTCACGGAGAACGAATTCGTGCTGATCGACTTCTGGGCGTCCTGGTGCGGTCCCTGCAAGCAGTTCGCCCCGGTCTACGAGAAGTCCGCCGAGGCCAACCCGGACCTGGTCTTCGGCAAGGTCGACACGGAGGCGCAGCCGGAGCTGGCCGCCGCGTTCGGCATCCAGTCGATCCCGACGCTGATGATCGTCCGTGACCAGGTGGCGGTCTTCGCGCAGCCGGGCGCGCTGCCCCAGGAGGCGCTGGACGACGTGATCGGGCAGGCCCGCAAGCTCGACATGGACGAGGTCCGCAAGTCGGTCGCCGAGCAGCAGGCGCAGGCGGAGCAGCAGCCCGAAGAGGGCTGAGGGCCGGCAGCTGCGCAAAGGGGCGGCCGCCCTCGGCGGTCGCCCCTTTCCGTGTTCACCGGCGGATCAGGTCGAGGCGCGGGGCACCACGCTCGCGCCCAGCACGTCCCGGATCTCGGGCGGCGCCGCGGGGTCGCGCACCAGGCGGTCGACGAGCGCGGCCAGCTCCTCGCCGGACGGCAGGTCGATCCGGACCGTGCTGAGCCGGGGGCGCAGCAGCCGGCCGAGCATCAGGTCGTCGGCGCCGATGACGGCGATGTCGCCGGGGACGGTGACGCCCGCGTCCTGCGCGGCGCGCATCAGCAGCATCGCGTACTCGTCGTTGTACGCGAACACCGCTTCGAGGCTCTGCTCGCGCAGCTCCCCGGCGACGCGGGCCGCGTCGTCCTCGGTGTACGCCAGCGGCAGCCGTACCACCTCGGCGCCGGTCTCCTGGACCCCGGCGAGGCGCGGCAGCGCGAACGTGCCGAGGCCCTCCTCGCGCGGCATGACGACGCCGATCCTGCGGTGTCCCCGGGCGAGGAGGTGGCGGCCCGCGGCGCGGCCGACCTCGCGGTGGTCCATGATCAGCGCGTGCGCGCCCTCGACGGGGTGGGGACCGAGGGTGAGGACGGCGCGGGCGCCGGAGCGTTTGAGGACGGCGACGCCGTCGGGGCCCATGCCTGCGGGGGCGAGGACGGCTACCGGGCGCAGCTCGGCCCAGGCGCGGGCCGCCTCGTCGCCGCCGAGGCCGACGCTGCCGTACTGCACCACGGTGTAGTCGAGGCGGCTGAGCGCCCATTGCAGGGCGTTGAGGAAGCCGCTGTAGAGCGGGCCGACGGGGACGTCGGGGGTCGGCATCAGCACGATCCGGGTGTGGCCGGCGCGCAGGCTGCGGGCCGCGGCGTGCGGGACGTAGCCGAGGTCCTTGGCGGCCTGGAGGACGCGGCGGCGGGTGGGCTCGCTGATCCGGACGGCGCTGGTGTTGTTCAGGACATAGCTGACCGTGGCCCGCGAGACCCCGGCCAGGCGGGCGACGTCGGCGCTGGTCGGTACGGCGCCGCGGGCGGGGGTGGCGGGCGCGGGGCCGGAGGGCGGGGGCGGCTCGGCGGGCTGCTGCTCGGGTATCTGCACCATGACGCCGGGCATCTTTCCAGACCGGCCGCGGCGGGCGGGGGCCGGGCGGGCGGGGTGGCGTCCGGACCCCGCGCGGCCTGCGGCTATCCGGCGGCGAGCGTGTCCCACAGGTCGGGCTGGGCGAAGCCGAGCGCCCACAGCACGGTGTGCGCCACCCCGTACTTGCGCAGCACCGGCAGGTGGGCCGCGGTGCCCCGGGCGTCCTGGTACCAGACGGTGCGGCGGGTCTGACCGTCCTGGTACTCGAAGTGCGGGGTGCGGGAGTCGGGGTCGAGCGTGTAGGGCGCTTCGACCTTGCGGCGCAGCGCGTCGGCCTCCTTGGAGGTCACGTGCCTGGCCCGGGCCTTGCTGCCGGCCGCCCAGTCCCAGCCGTACGCGGGCAGGCCCATCTCCAGTTTGTCGCGCGGCACTTCGGCGGTCGCCTGCGCCAGGATCTCGTCGTACCAGGCCGGGGTGGTGAGCGGCCCCGGGGCTCCTTCGGCGTGGTGCAGGTTGTAGGCCATGACGCGGACCCGGTCGGCGACGGTGCCCAGCTTCCGGTAGTCCCAGACGCGGCCCGTGGTCCGCGTCTTGGGGGTGAGCGTGACGAAGCACTGCTTGTGTTCGGCGTGCAGCTGCGCGCAGAGGTCGCTGACCAGGGCGACGTACCCGTCGCGTACGGCGGGGTACTGGTCCTCGGGGGTCGGCGCGATGCTCTCGTAGTCGAGGTCGATGCCGTCGTAGGCGCGGCTGCGGACGACGGCGAGGAGCGCCTTGACGTGGGCCGCGCGCTGGTCGGGGCTGGTCAGGACGGCGGCGAGGGCGCCGGGCTTCAGCTGTTCCATGACGGTCGGCACGACCTGGATGTCCTTGGCGCGCAGGCCGTCGATGACGCGGCGGTCGCCGGCTCCGGGGTGGCCGTCGACGAGCGTCGCGGACTTCGTCTCGTACCAGAAGGGGCTGACGGTGCGCAGTTGGGCGGCGTGTGTGAGGGCCTCTTGGTAGGCGGCCTCCTGGGCCCAGTAGGGCAGCCAGGCCGAGACGGTGCGCGGCGGTGGCTCGGGCGTGCGCAGCGGCGCGGCGGCGCTCAGCGTGAGCAGCACGGCGAGCAGGGACAGGGCGGTTCGGTACCGGGGTCGGGCCATGGGCCGAGCCTGTGGCGCGGCCGCCGCACCCGCCGTGCGGACTGGGCCGTACAGGTCCTAACGTGACCCGGGTGACTGCTTTTACGGATGACCCCGCGTACGAGCACCCCGGCCGCGGCGGCGCCACCGCCACGGTGGAGGCCGAGCCGCGCCAGGTGGGGGCGGTGCGTACCGAGTACGCGCCCGTGCATGACGGTGACCCGGATCCGGGCGAGATCGTCTGGACGTGGGTGCCCTTCGAGGAGAACGACGGGCGCGGCAAGGACCGTCCGGTGCTCGTCGTCGCACGCGAGGCGGCGGGCACGCTGCTCGCCGTGCAGCTGTCCAGCAAGCGCCACGACCACGACCGGGAGTGGATGGCGATCGGCTCGGGGCCGTGGGACGGCGGCGGCCGCGAGTCGTGGGTGGACGTGGACCGGGTACTGCGCGTGCACGAGCGCGGGATGCGCCGGGAGGCGTGCGCGCTGGACCGGGAGCGGTTCGACCTGGTGGTGCTGCGGCTGCGGGAGCGCTACGGCTGGTCGTGACCCCCCGGTGACGGGCGGGACGACAGTCGTTTCTCCGCGCGGTGTGGTTCCGCAAAGCCGCAGGACAACCGCGGGAGAGCCGCCGGGGCGCCGCCGGGCAGCTCAAAGGGCACTCTTGTGCGAAGCGTCATGACCGTCTTGGGTGGTACGAGCATTGCCCAGATCGGCCCGGCGTGCCGGGCCGAATCGCCGACATGGCCCCCACCGGGGACCATGGACGCACGAGGACGCCAAGGACGCCAAGGACGGCAAGGACACGGAGGATCCCGGCATGCGCGAGGGAGACTGTACGAGCCACGGTGACCCGGTCACCGAGGCCGAGGCGGAGGCCCTGGTACAGGGCATCTGCTTCAAGACGGGCCCGCCCCGGACGGTGGGGGTGGAGCTGGAGTGGATCGTCCACGAACCCCAGCGCCCGCAGCACCCGGTGCCCCCCGAACGACTCGACGCGGCCTATGTCGCGTTGCGCGCCCTGCCGCTGAGCTCGGCGCTCACCGTGGAACCCGGCGGCCAGCTGGAGCTCAGCTCGTTCCCCGCCGCCACGCTGATGGAGTGCGTCTCGGCCATGCGGGCCGATCTGACCGCCGTCCGCGCCGCGCTCCGCGACCACGGACTCGTCCTGTCCGGCCACGGCACCGATCCGTGGCGGCCGCCGCGACGCGTCCTGCACCAGCCCCGGTACGACGCCCTGGAGGCGTCCCTTGACCGTGCGGGCCCCGCGGGCCGCTCCATGATGTGCTCCTCCGCCTCCGTGCAGGTGTGCCTGGACGCCGGGTTCGAGGAGCCGGGCCCGCTCGGCCACGGCAGGCGCTGGCGGCTCGCGCATCTGCTCGGCCCGGTCCTGGTCGCCGCGTTCGCCAACTCGCCCATGCTGTCCGGGCGGCCCACGGGCTGGCGGTCCACGCGGCAGCTGCTGTGGGAGCGCATCGCCGTGGGCCGCTCGGGAGCGCCGCCGCTGGACGGCGAACCCCGCGCCGCCTGGACCCGGCACGTCCTGGACGCGCCGGTGATGTGCGTGCGCACGGACAGCGGCCCCTGGCACGTCCCCGAGGGCCTCTCCTTCCGGGAGTGGACCCGCGGCGGGGGCGCGCCCCGGCCGCCGACCCGGTCCGACCTCGACTACCACCTGACGACGCTGTTCCCGCCGGTCCGGCCGCGCGGTCATCTCGAACTGCGCATGATCGACGCGCAGCCGGGCGAGGACGGCTGGCTCGTGCCGCTCGCGGTGACGACCGCCCTCTTCGACGACCCGGAGGCCGCCGAGACCGCCTACCGCGTGGTCAAGCCGCTGGCGGAACAGGCCGGAACCCGGCCCGCGCCGCACAACCCGCTGTGGCGGGACGCGGCCCGGCTCGGCCTGGCCGGCGCCGAGCTGCGCGAGGCGGCGACGGCCTGCTTCATGGCCGCCCTGGAGGCGCTGCCCCGGATCGGCGCGAGCGCCGACGTCCGGCGGGCGGTCGCCGACTTCACCCACCGCCACGTCGTGCGCGGGCGGTGCCCCGCCGACGACGTGCTCGACCAGCTTCCCGCACCCGCACAGGGGAGGACCTTCCGCTCATGACCATCGAGGAGAACGTCAGCGCGGATCCGGAGGCGCTGCGCCGTCGCGCGGCGGACGCCCTGCTGGCCGCCCGCCACCGCACCACCCTCCTGACGAGCTGCGTGGAGGGGCCCGAACTGACGGCGCAACACTCGCCGTTGATGTCGCCGCTGGTGTGGGACCTGGCGCACATCGGCAACCAGGAGGAGCAGTGGCTGCTGCGGGCGGTGGCGGGCCGCGAGGCGATGCGGCCCGAGATCGACCCGCTGTACGACGCGTTCGAGCACCCGCGCTCCGAGCGCCCGCGGCTGCCGCTGCTCGCGCCGGACGAGGCCCGCGGGTACGCGGCCGAGGTGCGCGGCCGGGCCCTCGACGTCCTGGACACGGCCTCGTTCGAGGCGGACGGCGCCGAGCGGCTGACCCGGTCCGGTTTCGCCTTCGGCATGATCGCCCAGCACGAACAGCAGCACGACGAGACCATGCTGATCACCCATCAGCTCAGGACGGGCGCGGCGGCGCTCACCGCCCCCGAGCCCGAGCGGCCGGAGCACCCCTTCGACGGGCCCGCCGAAGTCCTCGTCCCCGCGGGCCCGTTCACGATGGGCACGACGGCCGAGCCGTGGGCGCTGGACAACGAACGCCCCGCGCACGCCCGGTTCGTTCCGGCCTTCCACCTCGACACGACGCCCGTGACGAACGGCGCGTACCTGGAGTTCATCGCCGACGGCGGCTACCGCGACCCGCGCTGGTGGGCGCCGGCGGGCTGGGCGATGGTCCGCGAGGGCGGCTTCGAGGCGCCGCGGTTCTGGCGCCGGGAGGCGGGCCAGTGGCTGCGCCGGCGCTTCGGGGTGACCGAGGTGGTGCCGCCGGACGAGCCGGTGCTGCACGTGAGCTGGTACGAGGCCGACGCCTACGCCCGCTGGGCCGGGCGCAGGCTGCCGACCGAGGAGGAGTGGGAGAAGGCCGCTCGCTTCGACCCGGCGACCGGCCGCTCGACGCGCTACCCGTGGGGCGACGCCGACCCGACGCCGGACCACGCGAACCTGGGCCAGCGCCATCTGCGTCCGGCCCCGGCGGGCAGCTATCCGTCCGGCGCGTCGCCGCTGGGCGTGAGGCAGTTGATCGGCGACGTGTGGGAGTGGACGGCGAGCGACTTCCTGCCCTACCCGGGGTTCGTCGCCTACCCCTACCGCGAGTACTCGGAAGTGTTCTTCGGCCCCGACCACAAGGTGCTGCGGGGCGGTTCGTTCGCGGTGGACGCGGTGGCGTGCCGGGGCACGTTCCGCAACTGGGACCTGCCGGTGCGGCGGCAGATCTTCGCGGGCTTCCGCACGGCCCGCGACGCCGCGTCGCAGGAGAACTCCTGATGTGCCGTCACCTGGCGTACCTGGGGCCGCCGGTGGCTCTGGGCGAGGTGCTCGACGCGCCGCCGCACAGCCTGTTCCGGCAGTCCTGGGCGCCGCGCAGACAGCGGTACGGCACGGTCAACGCGGACGGGTTCGGCGTGGGCTGGTACGCGGACGGGGACCCGGTGCCCGCCCGCTACCGGCGCGCCGGGCCGATCTGGGGCGACCAGCCGTACGCGGACCTGGCCCGCGTGGTCCGCTCCGGCGCGGTGCTCGCCGCCGTCCGGGACGCGACGCTCGCCGGCGCCGACGCAGAGGCCGCGGCGGCGCCGTACGCCGCCGGTCCCTGGCTGTTCAGCCACAACGGTGCGGTGCCGGGCTGGCCGGACTCGCTGGCGCCGCTCGTGCCCGCCGTCCCCGCCGCCGACCTGCTGGCGATGGAGGCCCGCTGCGACGCGGCGTTCCTGTGGGCGCTGGTGCTGCACCGGCTGCGCGCGGGCGACGACGAGGCGCAGTCCCTGGCCGACACCGTCCTGATGGCGGCGGAGGCGGCGCCCGCCGCCCGCCTCAATTTGCTTCTCACCAATGGGGAGACGATCGCCGCGACCGCCTGGGGCGACACTCTGTGGTACCTCACGGAGCCCGGCCGCCGCACCGTCGTCGCCTCCGAGCCGTACGACGACGACCCGCGCTGGACGGAGGTGCCCGACCGCACGCTCCTCGCGGCGAGCCGCACCGACGTCCTGCTGACCCCGCTCAAGGAGCCGTCCGCGTGAGCCCGTACACCCTGACCCGCACCCTTCCCGAGGACGCCACCGGGGCCGCACTGCGCGCCGACGTCCTGGCCGGTCTGACCGGCTCCCCCAAGACGCTGCCGCCGAAGTGGTTCTACGACGCGCGCGGCAGCGACCTCTTCGACGAGATCACCGCCCTGCCCGAGTACTACCCGACCCGCGCCGAGCGCGAGATCCTCGTGGCGCGCGCCGCGGAGCTGGCGTCGGCGACGGGCGCGCGCACCCTGATCGAGCTGGGCTCGGGCTCCTCCGACAAGACCCGCCATCTGCTGGCGGCGTTCTCGGAGCTGACGCACTACGTGCCCGTGGACGTGAGCGAGAGCGCGCTGCGGGGCGCGGCCGAGCTGCTTCTCGCCGCGCACCCGGCGCTCGGCATCCACGCGCTGGTCGCCGACTTCACCCGGGCGCTCGCGCTGCCGCCGACGCCCGGGCCGCGCCTGGTGGCGTTCCTCGGCGGCACGATCGGCAATCTCCTGCCGGACGAGCGCTCGGCCTTCCTCGGCTCGGTCCGGGAGCTGCTCTCCCCCGGTGACTTCTTCCTGCTCGGCACCGACCTGGTCAAGGACGAGGCGACGCTGGTCGCCGCGTACGACGACGCGGCGGGCGTCACGGCGGCGTTCGACAAGAACGTGCTGAGCGTGGTCAACCGCGAGCTGGGCGCCGACTTCGACCTCGCGGCGTTCGAGCACGTGGCCGTCTGGGACGCCGGGCGGGAGTGGATCGAGATGCGGCTGCGCTCCACGGTGGCCCAGACCGTGAAGGTCCCGGCGCTGGACCTGGCGGTGAACTTCGCCGCGGGCGAGGAGCTGCGCACGGAGGTGTCGGCGAAGTTCCGCCGAGAGGGAGTGCGGCGGGAACTCGCGGATGCCGGGCTGGATCTGACGGAGTGGTGGACGGATGCGGAAGGCCGGTTCGCGGTGTCGCTGAGCACGGTGCCCGCGTCCGCCTAGCCGGTCTCCCCGCGGCGGCGCCGTCTCAGGCGCCGCTCTCGTCCAGGCGGCGGGTGATCTCGCGGGACGCCTTCTTCGCCTCGGTGGCCGGGTCCGCGCCGGACAGGACCCGGGACATGTAGGTCTTGATGGGGTTGTCGGCGGCCTCCACCTTCGCCCACAGCGGGGAGGCGGGGGTCGCCTTGCCGTGGGCGGCGCCGACGGCCATCGCCGCGACGCCGGGCTCGTCGGCCACGGCGTCGGCGAGGGTCGTCTTGTTGGGGACGTAGTTCATGGTCCTGGCCAGCTCCGTGTTCCATACCTTGCCGGCCAGGGCCGTCACCACGGCGACGGCGCCCGCCCGGTCGCCGGTACCGGCGGCGACGACGAGGTCCGAGCCGCCGGTGAAGACGGCGCCCGCGCGCGCGGCCGTCTTGCCCGGGATCGGGAAGTACCCCAACTTGCCTTTCAGCGCCGGGTTCTTGTCGATGATCTGCTGGGCCGCTCCGGGAACCGAGATGATCTGGGCGATGTGGCCCCGGGCGAACTGCCCGGCCTGCGAGGGGTGTTCCTCGTCGGCGTCCTTGGGCCCGGCGCCCAGCGCCTGGAGCTGCTGGTAGAAGTCCATGGCGCGCAGCGCGGCCGGGGTGTCCAGGGCGCCGGTCCAGGTGCCCGAGGACTCGTGGGCCAGCTCGCCGCCCTCGTCCCAGATGAAGCCGGAGAGCGTGTACCAGTCCTGCCCGGCGAGGTAGATGCCCTGGACGCCGCCGGTGTCGAGGCGGTGCGTCACGTCGAGCCACTCGTCGCGCGTCCTGGGGGGCTTCTCGATCCCGGCCGCCGCGAAGAGGCCCTTGTGGTAGATGACGACGCGGTTGGCGGCGTACCAAGGGATGCCGTACTGGCGGGACTTGTCGACGCCCGGCTCGGCGAGGCCGGGCAGCCAGTCCGCCATGCCGAGGTCGCGCGCGGACTCCAGGGAGAGGTCGAGCAGGCCGCCTTCGTCGACGTACTGCGGGACCTGGGTGTTGCCGACCTCGATCACGTCGGGGGCCCCGGCTGCGTGCTTGCTCCGCAGAGCGGCGCTGACCTTCTCGCCGATGCCGGTCCACTCCTGGATGCGGATGTCAAGGCGCACGTCCGGGTGCTGGTCCTCGAACTTCTTGGTGAAGCGGGCGAGGAAGGCGTCCGAGGCGCTGTTGCGCATGAGCCAGACAGTGACCGTGCGCCGGTCCGGCCCGCCCCCGGGCAGCGCTCCGCACGCGCTGGTCAGCGCGCCGCTCACGACGACGAGGGAACCGAGGGACAGCACGGCACGGCGGGATCTCACGTGGGCCACTTTCTGCCTGCGGACAGGGAGGATCGCCCGACGTGGGGGAAGAGCACGTGGCTCGCACGGGTGTGGCTGGATTTTGGTATGTACCAATGCGAGGGTCAAGCGTTACTGGAAAGTAGGTCGGGCCCGTGTCGCCCCCGCCCCCTCGCGGTCCCCGCCGCCCTGGGGCACGGTGGAACCATGTCGAATCACACGTACCGCGTCACCGAGATCGTCGGCACGTCCCACGAGGGTGTCGACCACGCGATCCGCAACGGGATCGCCCGCGCCTCGCAGACCCTGCGCAACCTCGACTGGTTCGAGGTCACCCAGGTCCGCGGCCAGATCGTCGACGGCGACGTCGAGCACTACCAGGTCGGCCTGAAAGTGGGCTTCCGCCTGGACGCCGACGACTGACCCCGGGAAACGCCGGGGCAGGCTCAGGTCCGCCCTTCGCGCTCCTGGGCGTCCTTCAGCGCCGCGGACGCGCTCGCCCAGCGGGCGCGTACGACGGTGAATCCGGCCCGCTCCGCGTCGTCGCAGACCAGCTCGTCGTCGTCGACGAGCATGCGCACGGTGCGGCCGCGGGCCAGTCGGCGCAGCCGTTCCAGCTTGGTGCGCCGGGCGGGCCTGCGGTCGTCGTCGCGCCGCATCGTCAGCGCTCCCGGCGGCAGCCCCTGGGCAGCGAGCCATGCCTCGGTGTCGGCGCGGCACCGCTCGGGCCGCCCGGTCAGGTACACCACCTCGCACTCGCGCGCGCTCTCCCGCGCCAGCTCCACTCCGCGGGCGAGCGGCGGATCGTGCGGCGCGGCGGCGAAGAAGCCGTCCCAGTCCCGCGGCGCGCGCTCCAGGAACCGCTGCCGGTGGGCGGTGTCGGCGAGCGTGCCGTCCAGATCGAAGACGGCCAGCGGCCGCGCGTCCCGGGTCATGACAGGCACCCTACGGCCGCGGCCGGGAATCCCTACGGCACCGGAGCGTTGAGACGGACGTGAGCACCGTGATCGAAACGACCCGCTTCTCCGTCCTGGACCGCTCCCGCACCCGCGAGGGCGCCACCGCGCCGCAGGCGCTGCGCGACACCGTCGCGCTCGCCCAGGACCTGGAGCGGCTCGGCTACCACCGGCTCTGGGTCTCCGAGCACCACGGCGTCCCCGGCGTCGCGGGGTCCGCGCCGACCGTGCTCGCGGCGGCCGTCGCGGCGGCGACCCGCACGATCCGGGTCGGCACCGGCGGCGTCATGCTCCCCAACCACCGGCCCCTGGTCGTGGCGGAACAGTTCGGGGTCCTCGAGTCCCTGTTCCCGGGCCGGATCGACATGGGGGTCGGCCGCTCCGTCGGCTTCACGGACGGGGTGCGCCGCGCCCTGGGACGCGGCAAGGACGCCGCCGGGGCGGACGACTTCGCCGGGCAGCTCGACGAACTGCTCGCCTTCTTCACCGGCACCTCGCCCACCCACGTCCACGCTCGCCCGAGCGAGGGCCTGCGGGTGCCGCCGTACGTGCTGGCGATGGGCGAGGGCGCCTCGATCGCCGCCCGCGCGGGGCTGCCGATGGTGATCGGCGACTTCCGTGGCCGCGAGAAGATGCTGCGCGGCATCGACCGCTACCGTGCCGAGTTCCGCCCGTCGGCCTGGGCCGAGGAGCCGTACGTCGTGATCTCCGGGACGGTCGCCGTGGCGGGCAGCGAACCGGAGGCCCGCCGGCTCCTGCTGCCCGAGGCCTGGTCGATGGCGTACTCCCGCACCCACGGCACCTTCCCGCCGCTGCCGCCCGCCGAGCGGGTCGCGGCCCTGGAGATGACCGCGAAGGAGCGCGAGCTGTACGAGTCCGGCCTGCGCGGCCACATCGTGGGGACGGAACAACAGGTCGCGGCCGGCCTCGAAGAGGTGATCGGCGCCAGCGGCGCGCAGGAGGTGCTCGTCACCACCAGCACGTACGACCGCGACGGGCTCCTGGAGTCGTACCGGAGGCTGGCCAGGATCGCCCGCCTGAGCCCGCTCCAGGGTCCCGCGGGCGGCTGACGGGCAGGCGGCGCCCCACCGCGCGTGGCGCCACGCGGGACGGGCGGGCGCGCGGCCTAGAATCGTGTGGTTTGCCCCCGGCCGGTCGAGCCCGGACCGCGAAAGACCGCACCACCTGGAGCCGCGCCAATGTCCCGTCCCGCTTCGTCCGACCCCCGCCGCGACGGCTTCGTCCGGGTCCGCGGCGCCCGCGAGCACAACCTCAAGGGCGTCGACGTGGACGTCCCTCGCGACGTCCTCGCGGTCTTCACGGGGGTGTCGGGGTCGGGCAAGTCCTCGCTCGCCTTCGGCACGATCTACGCGGAGGCGCAGCGCCGCTACTTCGAGTCGGTCGCGCCCTACGCGCGCCGCCTGATCCATCAGATCGGCGCACCGAAGGTCGGCGCCATCAGCGGGCTGCCGCCGGCCGTCTCCCTCCAGCAGAGCCGCTCGGCGCCGACCTCCCGCTCGTCGGTCGGCACGGTCACCACGCTGTCGAACTCGCTGCGGATGCTGTTCTCCCGGGCGGGCAGCTACCCGCCGGGGGCGGAGCGGCTGGACTCGGACGCCTTCTCGCCGAACACCGCGGCGGGCGCGTGCCCCGTCTGCCACGGTCTGGGCCGCGTGCACCGCACCACCGAGGCGCTGCTCGTGCCCGATCCGTCGCTGTCGATCCGGGAGGGCGCGATCGCCGCGTGGCCGGGCGCCTGGCAGGGCAAGAACCTGCGGGACATCCTCGACGCGCTCGGCCACGACGTGGACCGTCCCTGGCGCGAGCTGGCGCGGGCCGACCGTGACTGGATCCTGTTCACGGACGAGCAGCCGGTGGTCACGGTCCATCCGGTGCGGGACGCGGACCGGATCCAACGCCCCTACCAGGGCACGTACATGAGCGCGAACCGGTACGTGCTGAAGACGTTCGCCGACTCCAAGAGCCGGACGCTGCGGGCGAGGGCGGAGACGTTCCTGGAGTCCTCGCCGTGTCCCGGGTGCGGCGGTGCCCGGCTGCGCGCCGAGGCGCTGGCGGTGACGTTCGCGGGGCGCACCATCGCGGAGCTGGCGCGCCTCCCGCTCACCGAGCTGGCCGGCGTCCTGCGGGCGCCCGGTGAACTCTCCGAGACGGCGCGGGTGCTCACCGAGGACCTGCTGGCCCGGATCGCGACCGTCACCGAGCTGGGGCTCGGCTACCTGAGCCCCGACCGGCCGACGCCGACGCTCTCCGCCGGGGAGCTGCAACGGCTGCGTCTGGCCACGCAGTTGCGCTCCGGTCTCTTCGGTGTCGTGTACGTGCTGGACGAGCCGTCCGCCGGGCTGCACCCCGCCGACACCGCCTCGCTCCTGACGGTCCTCGACCGGCTCAAGGCGGCGGGCAACTCGGTCTTCGTCGTCGAGCACGACGTGGACGTGGCGCGCCGCGCCGACTGGCTGGTCGACGTCGGGCCGCTGGCCGGGGAGCACGGCGGGCAGGTGCTGCACAGCGGGCCCGTCGAGGAGCTGCGCGGGGTCGAGGGGTCGGCGACGGCCCGGTTCCTGTTCGACGAGGCGCCGCGCGAGGACCGACAAGTACGGCCGCCGCGGGGCTGGTTGACGGTCGGCCCCGTGACCCGCCACAACCTGCGTCAGGTGACGGCGGAACTTCCCCTGGGCGCGTTCACCGCCGTGACCGGCGTCTCCGGCTCCGGGAAGTCGACGCTGATCGGGGAGATCACCGAGGAGCTCGCCGGCGTCGGCCGGCTCGTGAGCGTCGACCAGAAGCCGATCGGCCGCACGCCGCGCTCCAACCTGGCCACCTATACCGGCCTGTTCGACGTCGTACGGAAGATCTTCGCGAGCACGGACGAGGCACGCGCCCGCGGCTACGGTGTCGGCCGCTTCTCCTTCAATGTCGCGGGCGGCAGGTGCGAGACCTGCCAGGGCGAGGGCTTCGTCAGCGTCGAGCTCCTCTTCCTGCCGAGTACCTACGCGCCGTGCCCGGACTGCGCGGGTGCCCGCTACAACCCGCCGACGCTGGAAGTGACGTACCGGGGCCGGAACATCGCCGAGGTTCTCGATCTGACCGTGGAGTCCGCCGCCGCGTTCTTCGCCGACGACGACGCGGCCGCAGGCGTGCGCCGCAGCCTGCGGACCCTGCTCGACGTGGGGCTCGGCTATCTGCGCCTGGGCCAGCCCGCCACCGAGCTCTCCGGCGGTGAGGCCCAACGCATCAAACTGGCGGGCGAGTTGCAGCGGGTGCGGCGCGCCCACACCCTGTACCTGCTCGACGAGCCGACCACCGGACTGCATCCGGCCGATGTGGAGGTGCTGCTGCGGCAGTTGCACGGTCTGGTCGACGCGGGCCACTCGGTGGTCGTCGTCGAGCACGACATGACGGTGGTCGCCGGCGCGGACTGGGTGCTCGACATGGGGCCGGGCGGGGGCGCGGAGGGCGGGCGCGTGGTGGCCGCGGGACCGCCCCGGGCCGTCGCCGGGGCCGCCGGAAGCCGGACGGCGCCCTATCTGGCCCGCGCTCTGCACCGCTGAGGACCGGGACCGGGTCCGGATGCGACGACGGGACCGGGGAGCACCACTCCCGGTCCCGCCCACCCCGCGCTGCTCGCGGGACGTCCCTGGGGGTCAGCCGCGGCCGACCTTGCGGTTGGCGCGCAGCCACTCCTTGTTCATGCTGGTGATGGAGAAGAGCGGGATGCCCTTGGGGCAGGCCGTCGCGCACTCGCCGGTGAGGGTGCAGCCGCCGAATCCCTCCTCGTCCATCTGCGCGACCATGTCCAGGACACGGCTCTCGCGTTCGGGGGCGCCCTGCGGCAGCACGTTGAGGTGGTTGACCTTGGCGGAGGTGAAGAGCATGGCCGCGCCGTTGGGGCAGGCGGCCACGCACGCGCCGCAGCCGATGCACTCGGCGTGCTCGAAGGCGAAGTCCGCGTCCGGCTTGGGCACCGGGGTGGCGTGCGCCTCGGGGGCGGCGCCGGTCGGCGCCGTGATGTAACCACCGGACTGGATGATCCGGTCGAAGGCCGTACGGTCGACGACCAGGTCCTTGATGACGGGGAACGCGGCGGCCCGCCACGGCTCGATGTCGATGGTGTCGCCGTCGCGGAAGGAGCGCATGTGCAGCTGGCAGGTGGTGGTGCGCTCGGGTCCGTGCGCGTCGCCGTTGATCACCAGGCTGCACGCGCCGCAGATGCCCTCGCGGCAGTCGTGGTCGAAGGCGACGGGGTCCTCACCCTTGACGATGAGTTCCTCGTTGAGGGTGTCGAGCATCTCCAGGAACGACATGTCCTTCGAGATGCCGTCCACTTCGTAGGTGGACATGGCGCCTTCGGCGTCGGCGTTCTGCTGGCGCCAGACGCGCAGGGTGAGCTTCATGCGTAGCTCCGCTGAGTGGGGTGGACGTACTCGAAGACGAGGTCTTCCTTGTGCAGGGCGGGGGCCTCGCCGGTGCCGGTGAACTCCCAGGCGGCCGCGTAGGAGAACTCCTCGTCGCGGCGTTCGGCCTCGCCGTCCGGGGTCTGGGACTCCTCGCGGAAGTGGCCGCCGCAGGATTCCGCGCGGTGCAGGGCGTCGAGGCACATCAGCTCGGCCAGCTCGATGTAGTCGACGACGCGGTTCGCCTTCTCCAGGGACTGGTTGAACTCCTCCCCGGTGCCGGGGACCTTGATCCGGCGCCAGAACTCCTCACGGATCTGCGGGATCCGCTCCAGTGCCTTGCGCAGCCCGGTCTCGGTGCGGGCCATGCCGCAGAACTCCCACATGAGTTCGCCGAGTTCGCGGTGGAAGGAGTCCGGGGTGCGGTCGCCGTCGACGGCGAGGAGTTTCGCGAGCCGCTCCTCGGTCTCGCGCACGACCTCGACGGTCGCGGGATGCTGGGCGTTCACCTCGTCGGTGTGCGGGTTCCTGGCCAGGTAGTCGTTGATGGTGGCCGGCAGGACGAAGTAGCCGTCGGCGAGGCCCTGCATCAGGGCGGAGGCGCCGAGCCGGTTGGCGCCGTGGTCGGAGAAGTTGGCCTCGCCGATCGCGAACAGCCCCGGGATCGTGGTCTGGAGGTCGTAGTCGACCCACAGCCCGCCCATCGTGTAGTGCACGGCCGGGTAGATCCGCATCGGCACCTGGTACGGATCCTCGTCGGTGATCCGCTGGTACATGTCGAAGAGGTTGCCGTACTTGGCCTCGACCGCCTTCCGCCCCATGCGCGCGATGGCGTCCGCGAAGTCCAGGTAGACACCCTGACCACCCGGGCCCACCCCCCGGCCCTCGTCACACACGTTCTTCGCGGCGCGCGAGGCGATGTCACGGGGCACGAGGTTGCCGAACGCCGGATAGATGCGCTCCAGGTAGTAGTCGCGCTCGTCCTCGGGAATCTGGTTCGCCGGGCGGTCGTCGCCGGCCGCCTTCGGGACCCAGATCCGTCCGTCGTTGCGGAGCGACTCGCTCATGAGCGTCAGCTTCGACTGGTGGTCGCCGGTGCGCGGGATGCAGGTGGGGTGGATCTGGGTGAAGCAGGGGTTGGCGAAGTAGGCGCCGCGCCGGTGCGCCCGCCAGATCGCGGTCGCGTTGGAGTTCATCGCGTTGGTCGACAGGTAGAAGACGTTGCCGTAGCCGCCGGAGGCGAGGACGACGGCGTCCGCGAAGTACGTGTCGATCTTCCCGGTGACCAGGTCGCGGGCGACGATCCCGCGCGCCTTGCCGTCCACGACGACGAGGTCGAGCATCTCGGTACGCGGATGCAGCTCGATGTTCCCGGCGGCGACCTGGCGGCTCAGTGCCTGGTAGGCGCCGAGCAGCAGCTGCTGGCCCGTCTGGCCGCGGGCGTAGAACGTGCGGGACACCTGCACGCCACCGAAGGAACGGGTGTCCAGCAGACCGCCGTACTCCCGCGCGAACGGCACGCCCTGGGCGACGCACTGGTCGATGATCTCCACCGAGATCTGCGCGAGGCGGTGCACGTTCGACTCGCGGGCGCGGAAGTCCCCGCCCTTGACCGTGTCGTAGAAGAGACGGTGCACCGAGTCACCGTCGTTGCGGTAGTTCTTCGCCGCGTTGATGCCGCCCTGGGCGGCGATCGAGTGGGCGCGACGCGGCGAGTCCTGATAGCAGAACTGGACCACGTGGTAACCCTGTTCGGCCAGGGTGGCACCGGCGCTGCCGCCGGCCAGCCCGGTCCCGACGACGATCACGGTGTGCTTGCGGCGGTTGGCCGGGTTGACCAGCTTCGCCTCGAAGCGCCGCGTGTCCCAGCGCTCGGCGACGGGCCCGGTGGGGGCCTTGGTGTCGACGACGGGGGCGCCGGTGGAGTAGTCCGCGTAGGTGCTCATGTTCTTCCTCAGCTCACCAATCCGGTCATGACGCCCACGGGGACGGCGACGAAACCGAGCGTGAGCAGTACGGCGAGGACGTTGCCGACGGTCTTCAGGACGCGGTCGCGGGTCCGGCTGCCGACGCCCAGGGTCTGCGCGGCGCTCCAGAACCCGTGCTGGATGTGCAGGCCGAGGGCGAGCATCGCGACGATGTAGATGACGTCGCCGTACCAGGTCGAGAACGTGTCGATGATGTTCTGGTAGGGGTGCAGGTGCTCGTACCCGCCGGGGTGCACGGTGCCGGTCGTCAGGTCGAGGATGTGCCACACGATGAACAGGCCGAGGATGACACCGCCCCAGCGCATGGTGCGGGTGGCGTAGCTCGCGCCCGGCTTCTTGTGCACGTACTTGCTGGGCCGCGCCTTGATGTCACGGCGGCTGAGCTGGTACGCGGAGGTCGCGTGCGCCACGACGGCGACGACGAGGACGACGCGCACGAGCCACAGGCCCCACTCGTGGTGGAGCACCGGCTCGCCCATGGTGCGCAGCCAGCCCGCGTAGTGGTCGATCTCCTGTGGACCGAAGAAGATCTTCAGGTTCCCGATCATGTGCGCGACCAGGTAGAGCAGCATGACGATGCCGCTGACCGCCATCACGGTCTTCTTGCCGAGGGTGCTGTCCCAGAGCGTGCGTGTCATGGACGGTCGTCGGTCCGTCCGCGTTGCCAGAGCCATGGAAGAAGACGGTAGGGCCGAAGGGCCCGATCGGTCCAAGACATGGAACAGCTCATTTCCATAGGCGTTGCCTATGCATGGAACTATGCTGGGTCCATGCAGTTCCAGCAGCTCCAGTACTTCGTCGCGGTCGCGGAGACCCGGCACTTCACGCGCGCCGCCGAACGGGTGCATGTCGCCCAGCCCTCACTGTCCCAGCAGATCCGCGCGCTCGAACGGGAGCTGGGGGCGGATCTCTTCCAGCGGGCCCGCGGGAACATCACGCTCACCGACGCCGGTGAGGCGCTGCTGCCGCTGGCCCGGCGCATCCTCGCCGACGCGGACACCGCGCGGCACGAGGTGCAGGAGCTGGCGCAGCTCAGGCGCGGGCGGGTGCGGCTCGGGGCGACGCCGTCGCTCTGCACGGGCCTGCTGCCGGACGTGCTGCGCGCCTTCCACGACCGCTACCCGGGCATCCAGCTGCTCATCGAGGAGGGCGGCTCGCACGACCTCGTCCGCGAGCTGGCGCGCGGCGCCCTTGATCTGGCGCTCGTGGTGCTGCCGCTGCCGTCACCGGCGCCGGCGCTGACCACGCGGGAGCTGCTCCGCGAGGAGCTGGTGGTGGTGTCATCGGCGGCCGCGCCCCGGCCCGGGCGGGGGCGGGCGTCGGTGCGGATCTGTGATCTGGAGGGCGAGCGCCTCGTGATGTTCCGGCACGGGTACGACCTGCGGGAGCTGACCGTGGCGGCGTGCCGGGCGGAGGGGTTCGAGCCGGACTTCGCGGTGGAGGGCGGGGAGATGGACGCGGTGCTGGGGTTTGTGCGGGCGGGTCTTGGTGTGGCCGTCGTGCCGCACATGGTCGCGCTGCGGGCCGGGGCGGATCTGCGGGTCACGCCGTTGGCGCGGCCCGGGTTGCGGCGGACCATCGCGCTGGCCCATCGCAGTGACGTGGCTCCGCCTCGGGCTGCGCGGGAGCTTCAGCGGATGCTGATGGAGCGGGACCGGGAGGGGTGACCCGGGGTTCACTTGACGCGGACCGCTTGTGCCGTGTGCGCCGTTCCCCGCGCCCCTGGTGGGCCGTTCTTCGGCTCCCCCGCCGTTGGGGCTTGTCGCGCCGTTCCCCGCGCCCCTGAGGGGTCGTCCGTCGGCTGACCCGCCGTGGGGCTTCTCGCGCCGTTCCCCGCGCCCCCCAGGGACGCTAGATGAGATGGCGCACGCAGTGCGCATCTCAGGGGCGCGGGGAACTGCGCGGCCCGCCCCCACCGGGCCCGCGCACGAACGTACGGTCCACCAGGGGCGCAAGCGGGCCGCGCCACGCGGACCCCGGGGTCAACCCGTCGCGTCGGCGAGCGCCAGCTCGTGGAGGCGGTCCGGCGGCCCGGGCCGGGCGTAGTACCAGCCCTGCGCCGTGTCACACCCCAGCTCCCGCAACTGCTCGGCCTGCGCCCCCGTCTCCACGCCCTCGACCGTGACGGCCAGATCCAGACTGTGGGCGAGCGAGACGATCCCCTCGACGATCTTCAGGTCGACGGGATCGGCCGGGAACTGCTGCATGCCCTGGGTGAAGGACCGGTCCAGCTTCAGCACGTTCACCGGAAGCCGCCGCAGGTTCGCCAGGTTCGAATACCCCGTACCGAAGTCGTCGAGCGCTATGTCGACGCCCATCTCGGAGAGCCGCCGCAGCGGCTTGAGCAGATCGTCGTCCGCGCCGATCAGCGCCGACTCCGTCACTTCCAGGCAGAGCGCCCCCGGCGCGAGACCGGCCCGCTCCAGGATGTCCACCGTGTCGGAGACGAGCCCGGGATGGGTGAGCTGCATCGGCGACAGGTTCACATTGATGCGCAGCGGCCCCGCCAGCTCGTGGCGGTCCTGCCACACGCGGGCCTGGCGGACCGATTCCTCCAGCACCCAGCGGCCGAGCGGCACGATCAGGCCCGTGTGCTCGGCGAGCGGGATGAAATGGTCGGGCCCGAGGACCCCGTGCTGCGGGTGGCGCCAGCGCACCAGCGCCTCCGCCCCGCGCACACTGCTGTCGCCGAGGTGGACGAGCGGCTGGTACTCGATGAAGAACTCGCCCCGGTCCAGCGCGGCGGGCAGCGCCGTCGTCAGCCCGTGCCGGGTGATGGCGCGGGCGTCGGCCTCGGGGTCGGCCAGCTCGTAGCGGTTGCCGCCGGCGGACTTGGCCCGGTACATCGTGATGTCGGCGCTGCGCAGCACCTCGGCGGGGCTGCGGTCGCCGACCGGGCCCTCGACGATGCCGATGGAGCCGCGCACGGTCAGCTCGCGGCCGTCGATCCGGATGGGCGTGGCAAGCGCTCCCATGATGCGGCCGGCCAACTCGTCGACCTCGGCCTCGGTGTCGCGGCCGGTGGTGAGCGCCACGAACTCGTCGCCGCCGAGGCGGGCGACCATCTCGCCGGGCGCGGTCGCGCAGGCCTGGAGCCGGTCGGCGACCTCGACGAGGAGCCGGTCGCCGACCGCGTGGCCGAGGCTGTCGTTGACGGTCTTGAAGCCGTCGAGGTCGAGGTAGCAGAGCCCGAACCGCATGCCCTCGCCGGCGGCGAGCACCTTCTCCAGGCGCTCGGAGAAGAGGGTGCGGTTGGGCAGCCCGGTGAGCGCGTCGTGCGTGGCCTCGTACCGCAGCCGCAGGTTGAGCAGGCGGCGTTCGGTCGTGTCCTCCATCAGCGCCAGCTGGTACTGGGGTACGCCCTCGGCGTCGCGCAGCAGCGAGACCGTGAGGTTGGTCCACAGGGCGGTGCCGTCGGGCCGGTGGAACGCCTTCTCCACGCGGTAGTGCTCGCGCTCGCCGCGCACCAGTTCGTGGTAGAGGTGCCACACCTGCGGGGCGTCGTCGGGGTGGGTCCACTCCGCGACGTTGCGCCCGCGCAGCATCCCCTCGGCGCCGCCGAACATCCGCACCAGCGCGTCGTTGACCTCCAGGACCGTGCCGTCGAGCGAGGCGATGCTGATGCCGATGGCGGCGCCGTGGAAGACGGCGCGGAAGCGGGCCTCGCTGGCGTGCAGCGCCTCGGCGACGGCGCTGCGGGCGTTGAGCGCGGCCCGCGAGATGGCCTCCTGCTCGGCGAGCGTGCGCTGGCGCAGCGCGGCCGCGAAGCCGGCGGCGACGGTGTGCTGGAGGCGGGCGCAGCGGGCCCGCAGGTCGTCCTCGCGCTCGGCGGTGCGCGCCTCCTCGCCGCAGTACAGGACGAGGTAGGCCTCGACCACGTCGAGGGTGCGGCTGAGCGCCTCTGGGTCGGTGCAGTGGGCGGCGACCAGGGCGGCACCGACGGACTGTCCCTGTGCGGCGTCCAGGGCCCGTGCGGCCAGCGCGTCGCGCAGCCGGCGGGCGAGCGGCACCAGTTCCGCCTCGAACTCGGGTCTGGTCCGCGACGTCGCCGTCACCGGGAAGATCGCCCGGCTCCAGATCGTGGCGAATCTGCGCAGTCTGTCCTCCGGCCCGCCCGGCTCTTCGCTCACGCCTTGCGCCCCACTCCCACATAGCCCGCGAAGGTGAACGGGTCCTCGTCCTCGGGCGCGGTCTGTGGCCGCCACACCGGCATCTGCACGATGCCCGGCTCGACCACCTCGTACCCCTGGAAGAACCGGCCGATCTGCTCGCGGTCCCGCATCACCAGCGGATTGCGGACATCGTCGCGGTAGACGTCGACGGCGCCGCCGGCCCGCTCCGCCGGGATGGGCATGCCCTCGTAGGTCGCGTGCGACACGATGAGCAGGCTGCCGGGCGCGAGCGCCGCGCCGAGTTCGGCCACCGCGGTGTACGGGTCGTCGGCGTCCTCGATGAAGTGCAGGACGGCGATGAGGAGCAGCGCCACCGGGCGCTCCAGGTCCAGGAGTTCACCGACCTCGGGGCTGCGCAGGATCTCCCGCGGCTTGCGCAGGTCGGCGGCGACGACCGCGGTGTCCGCGTTGCCGTCGAGGACGGCCCGGCTGTGCGCGACGGCGACGGGGTCGTGGTCGACGTAGACCACGCGGGCGCCGGGGCTCGCCTGCTGCGCCACCTCGTGCACGTTGCCGAACGTCGGGATGCCCGAGCCGATGTCGAGGAACTGGGTCACGCCCTCGTCGATCGCGTAGCGCACGGCCCGCCGCATGAACGCCCGGTTCGCCTGCATGATCTTCGGCAGCCCCGGCAGGAAGTCCATCGCCTTGCGCGCCGCTTCCCGGTCGACCTCGAAGTTGTGCGAGCCGCCCAGGTAGTAGTCGTAGATCCGGGACACGCTGGGCACCGAGATGTCGATGCCCTGCGGGGCCCAGGCAGGACGCTCCATCACTCTCTCCAAGGCGTAGACGAGCCGGTGTTCGAGCAGAGGCTACTGATCAGCTGCCAAAGGAGCGAGCCAAAACGGAAATTGACCATCCGTTCTCGGTCACTGCCTGCGGCACGTGCCAATTGACAGAGATCCGAAACCACCCCGAAAGCCCCACTGTCCGGACCGAAAAGGACCGGTCCGTTCCCGGCGTATGACCATGACCCGGCCATACGGGGAACGGACCGGCCATGTACACGGTCCGGCGACGACTCTACTGTGCGCCGCGCTCTGCTCGCCCCGGCGTCGCCGCGGTCACTTCGCGGGGGCGCCCACCGGCTTGCCGTCGGGCGCGGCCGCGTACCAAGTGCCGCCTACGCCCTGCCCGTTGGTGTCACCGGGCTTCTTGTCCCCGGTGAACGTATAGACCGGCCAGCAGTTCAGGGTCTGCTGCTCGGTCCCGTCGGGCCGGCCGAAGGTCATGTAGCCCTTGAGGGGAATGTTCTTGGTGTCGTTCTTGGCGACCGGCGCGAGTGCGGGCCATTTCTGCGCACAAGCGCCGACACAGTTGGATTTGATGGGCCAGGCCGAGTCCTTCAGGAAGCGGTAGACGGTCATGCCGTTCTTGTCGACGACGATCTCGCCGAGCCGGGGGTCCTTGCGCGTCGACAATCCGGCGGTGTCGGCGGGGCGCGCCGCCGCCGGGCCCGCCTTCTTCCCGTCGGGGGCCGCCGCGTGCCAGGTGCCGCCCACGCCCTGCCCCTCCGCGTCGCCGGGGCTGGTGTCCCCGGCATAGCGGTACATCGGCCAGCCGTCGATCGTCAGCTGTTTCGTGCCGTCGTCGGCGCTCACCTCGTCGAGCAGGGCCGGGTCGACGCCGGGCGCGGCCTGCGCGCCGCCCGCCGGGACGGCCGGCCAGGCCTTCAGGCAGGCGGCGTCGCAGTGCGAGGCGGGTGGCTGCGCGGTGTCCTTGTCGAAGCGGTAGAGCGTGAACCCGGCGCTGTCCGTGAGGACCTTGCCGAGCTTCGCGCTGTCCCGCACCGCAAGCCGGCCCGCGGCCTTGGCCTTCGGTGCGGACTCCGTCTTGTCCTGCTGGGACGAGCCGTACCCGTCGGAGCCGTAACCGCCTTGCGCCGGCGCGGCGTTGCCCACGTTCTGGCCGTTCGTGGCCGTGCCGCCGGCTTCCTGACCGCACGCCGTCGTCAGGGCGAGCAGGGCCGCGGCGGTCACCGCGAGCGAGGCGTTCCGCCAGGAGGTCTTCATCGTCAACTCCCGCATGGTGCATGGGTGTTGTGTGAACCCGGACGGGTCCGCACCTGGCCCTAGGTACGGGCGGCAGCGGCAGGTGTGTTCAACGCGGCCCGGGATTTGTTGACCCGGACGGGTGACGGCACGGGGATCAAACGCAAGTACTACCGATCCCCTCCTTCGGAGTATTCCGGGCCGTCGATGGCGCGCCCGGGCGCCGCACCGCTCATGATCTCGCTCGTGCACCCAACCATGCGGGCCAGGTCGGCCCTGGTCACCCGAGTCGTCGCGGCGGTGGCCGTCGCCTGGCTGTGCGGCGCTCCCGTCGCCGCCGCCGCGCCCCTCGCGCCGGCCGACAGCTGCGCCTACGCCTCGCTCGACGGCGGCGCCGTGGCGGTCGCCGGTGACGGCGACTGGTGCAGCCCGGAGCCGACCACGCCGCCGCCGAAGCCGACCCCGACGCCCAAGCCGACGCCGCCCGAGCCCAAGCCGCCCAGGCCGACGCCGCCCAGGCCCACCCCGCCGCCGCCGGCCCCGCCACCGGCGCCCGCGCCCGCCCGCCCCGCGCCCCCCGCTCCGCCGCCGCCCGCACCGGCCCGGCCGACACCCACGCCTCCACCATCGAGCCCGGCCCCGGCTCCGGCCCCGACGCACTCCCCGTCGCCGTCGCCGAAGCCGGCTCCGGCGGCCGTGCACTACCCCGTCCACCGCCCCGCGGTGCACCGGGCGCCGCCCCGCGGCGGCCCGTCGCTCGTCACGCTCACCTTGCTCATCACCGCACCCGCGGTGCTCGCGGTCGCCGCACTGCGCCCCC
Organism: Streptomyces sp. NPDC006552; assembly: GCF_040611655.1. Lineage (NCBI taxonomy): Bacteria > Bacillati > Actinomycetota > Actinomycetes > Kitasatosporales > Streptomycetaceae > Streptomyces > Streptomyces sp. NPDC006552. Next base: position 6,448 of record NZ_JBEXOS010000009.1, on the reverse strand, counting down.
GCTGAACCCGTGTGGAGGTTTTCATGTCGGAATGGCTTGTTCTCGCCCTCGCGATGGTCGCCGTCTGTGCGGTCGTCCTGATCGTCCTCGTCCTGCAACAGCGCAGAATCAGTGACGACGACGACCCCACGGAGACCCCGGACGTCATCGAGTACATGACCATGATGATCGGGGTGGTCTACGCGATCGTCCTCGGTCTGGCCATCGCCGGTGCCTGGGAGGCCCGCAGCGCGGCCCAGGACCACGTACGCAACGAGGCGCAGGCGCTGCACGAGATCCACGAGCGCGTCCGCGTCTACCCCGCCGACGTCCGCACCAGGATCCGGGCGGATGTCGACACCTATGTCAGCCACGTCGTGACCACCGAATGGCACGCGATGCGGACCAAGGGCGAGCTGACGGACCGGGGCACCCAGCTCTTCGACAAGATGCGGCACGACGTGACCGATTTCGAGCCGCGCGACGACTTCCAGGCCCAGGCCTACCAGCCGCTCCTGGACCAGGTGACGGCCGCGGACGACGCGCGCAACGCCCGCGCGGACTCGACCGGCGCCACGATGCCGGGCGTCGTCTGGTTCGGCCTGGTCGTGGGCGCCCTGGTGACCATCGGCATGATCTTCGCGCTGCAGATCCGGCGCACGCGCCGGGAGCTGCTCCTGGCCGGTCTCTTCTCGTCCCTGATCGCGTTCCTGCTCTTCTTGATCTGGGACTTCGACGCGCCCTACAGCCGGGGCGTCGCGGCGACCGCGGAGCCGTTCCTGATGCTCTTCCCCGGAGCCCGCTGACCCCTGGGGCGCCCGGCCCGTACCCCATTCGCCCGACAGGGATAGCCACCATACGGGTCCTTATCTAGCGTTTCGGACACCGAGGTGTTTGTCCCCCAAGCGAGCGGAACCGGTCCGCAGCTGCTCCTCGTGGACCCGGAGGAACCTCCATGCACGCGATACGCGCCACTTCCGCCGCCGTGCTGTCCGTCGCCGCACTCGCCCTCGCCGCGTCCCCCGCTTCGGCGGGGGACGCGGACGACTACACCTTCGAGGTGAACGCCTCGCCGACCACGGTCGCCCCGGGCGGGCAGGTGATGCTCTCCCAGACGGGCTGCAAGGGCACGACCGAGGTCAGCTCCGGCATCTTCGACACCATCACGCTCACCGGGCGCCACAGCTCGCGTTCGGTCACCGTCGACTGGGACGCCAAGCGGGGCGCCATGTACTCCGTGAAGTTCTCCTGCGAGGGCCACCGCTCCCGCTCCCTGGATCTCACCATCGAGGGCGACCGGCCCGACGACCCCACGCCCACACCCGTGCCGATCGACCATGGGGTGAACGCCGGGGCGGGCGGCAGCATCGGCGGGTTCGACCTGCGCGAGATGGGCCTCGGGGCGGCGCTCATCGCCGGCGCGCTCGGCACCGCGTACTCCTTGGTGCGGCGCCGGACCGGCGACGGCGGCAGCTGACGTCTCCCGCCGTGCTCAGTTCTTGTTCTCCGCCCGCCGGCGCAGCCAGAACACGCCGCCGCCGATGAGCGAGGTGGCGACGAGCACGCCGCCGATCGCCATGTCGGTGGGGGTGGCGCCGCCCTCCCTGGCCCCGCCGAAGCCACCGTTCACCCCGCCCTGGATGACGGTGAAGGCAGCCGGCCGGGTCACCGTCACCCCCTGGCAGTTGACGCTGATGTCGTGCGCGCCCGGTCCCGCGGCGCCGCGGATCGTGGCGGTGCCGCTCGCGGTCGGGCTGCCGGGGGCCGCGGTCAGCGCGGCGGTGCCGAACGCGTCGGAGCGCGCGACCCCGCCGGAGCGGCAGGTGGGCCCGGTGACGGTGACCGTCAGCTGCCCCCCGCGCGGCACGGCCCCCGGTCCCGCGGTGATGGTGGACGGTTCGGTCCAGGCGGAGGCGGTGGGGGCGGTCAGGCCGACCGCGGCGGACACGACGGCGGACACCGCCAGGGCGCGGGTGGTACGCATGAAGATCCTCCGCGGAAGACGTCCCCGGGAGAGGTCCCGGGAAGATCGGCGAGAACGTCTCCCAGACGCACCCTCAGACGCCGTGCGTCGCACCGCACTTCGGGGCTCGGCCGTCCCGGTGAGGCGACACACCGGTGCACATTCCGCCCGGACCGATATCGCCGCAGGTCATCGCCGGTTGTGGCGGCGGGTCGTACGTCAACTCGGATGGCGCACCGGCGGCGCGCCTCCCGCGGGCGCCGCCACCCGTTCGCCTCCGTCCCGTCGCCCGCCGCACGAGGGCCGCATACCGTCTGCCTACGCGCAACGGTCGCGGCCGCGCCGCCGCCAGAGGGGATGAGCCCATGTCCGACGCACGGTCCGCCGATGAGGAGCAGCCGAAGAAGCGGGCCCCCTGGGGGGCCCTGGCGCTGGTGCTGCTCACCGGTCTCGCCCTGATCCGCAACGGGTCGGGGGAGTTCGACCTCGGTCCGCCCCAGCCCGCCTCGGCCGCCGCCGCGGCCACGGACAGCCGCTCCCCCGCCGCTGCGCCGAAACCGGCCGGGGTGCTGTCGTTCGCGGCGCCCCAGCGCGTACGGATCCCGGCGATCCAGGTGGACGCCCCCGTGACGCGGGTCGGGCTCGACGCGCAGGGCTGGGTGGACGCGCCGCCGCCCGAGGACCCGAACCTGGCGGGCTGGTTCACCGGCGCGGTCGCGCCCGGTGAGAACGGCACGGCCGTCGTGGTGGGCCATGTCGACAATCAGCGCGGACCGGCCGTCTTCTACGGGCTCGGGTCGTTGAAGAAGGGCAACCACATCGAGATCGCCCGTGAGGACGGCCGTACCGCCGTCTTCGAGATCTACGGGATCGACGTCTTCGCCAAGGCGCACTTCCCCGGCACCAAGGTCTACGGCTCCACCGGAGCGCCGGAGCTGCGCGTCATCACCTGCGGTGGCGGCTTCTCCGAGCGCAGCGGCTACACCGGCAACGTCGTGGTCTTCGCCCGGCTGACGTCCGTGCGCTGACCGGCGCCCGTACCGGAAGCGGGGAGTCCGCCCCGGCCCGGTGCCCCCCTGGGGGTTCCGCTAGCCTCTGCGCGTGACCGATCAGCAGCCCCACCAGTTCGAACGCGGTACGGACGGACCCAAGGTGATCGTCGTCGGCGTCGACGGCTCCGAGTCCTCGTTCCGGGCCGCGGCCTACGCCGGGGGCCTGGCCCGGCGCCAGCACGCGCTGCTCGCCGTCGTCTATGTGCAGCCCGTCCTGGCGGCGGGCGCCGCGCTCGGCGTACCCGTGGCGGAGACGACGGACGAGATCGCGGAGAGCCTCATCGCGGAGATCCGGCGGTCCACGGAGCGGGTGAAGGACATATACGACGTGCGCTGGGAGTTCCACACGTTCCGCGGCGACCCGTTCAACGGGCTGGTCACCGCCGCCGACGAGCTCAAGGCCGACGCCGTGGTCGTCGGCGCCTCCGAGCAGGCGGGCCACCGCATCGTCGGCTCGGTCGCCGTCCGGCTGGTGAAGGCGGGCCGCTGGCCCGTCACGGTCGTGCCGTAACCCGCCCCCGCCCCGTGGGGCGCGGCGTCTTCCCCCGCCGCCGCCACGGGTGCATCATGATCGGCCGTCAGCTGTCACGTCCGCGAAGAGGTGAGCTCATGGCCACACCCCCACGTCCGCGCATGGGACAGGGCGTGCTCCGCCGCAAACCGATCGACCTGATCGACGACACCGAGACCGGGGCGGGCGGCACGGGCTCCCAGCTGACCCGTTCGCTGGGACTGTGGCAACTCACCGCGATCGGCGTCGGCGGCATCATCGGCGCGGGCATCTTCACCCTCGCGGGCACGGTCGCCAACGGCACCGCGGGGCCCGCGGTGCTGATCTCCTTCCTCATCGCGGGCGTGGCCAGCGCGGCGGCCGCGCTCTCCTACGCCGAGTTCGCCGGACTCATCCCGAAGGCCGGATCGGCGTACACCTACGGCTACGCGGTCCTCGGCGAACTGGTCGGCTGGTTCATCGGCTGGGACCTGCTCCTGGAGTACACCGCGATCGTCGCCGTCGTGGCCATCGGCATCTCGGGGTACTTCAGCTTCCTCCTCGGCGAGCTGGGCCTCGACCTGCCGAAGTGGATGCTGGGCGCACCCGGCACGGGCGGCGGCCACAAGGTCGACCTGTTCGCCGCGGCACTGTGCCTGCTCATCGCGTACCTGCTGACCCTCGGCATCAAGAACGCGGCCCGCTTCGAGATGGTCGTCGTGGTCCTCAAGGTGCTGGTGGTGCTGCTCGTCATCGGTGTGGGCCTCTTCCACATCAACACGGGCCACTACACGCCGTTCTTCCCGTTCGGGGTGAGCGGCGCGTTCACCGGCGCGGCGACCGTCTTCTTCGCGGTCTTCGGCTACGACGCCATGTCCACGGCCGCCGAGGAGTCCAAGGACGCGCAGCGCCACATGCCGAAGGCGATCCTCTACTCGCTGGCCATCTCGATGGTGCTGTACGTGCTGGCGTGCCTGGTCCTGACCGGGATGCAGGACTACAAGGACATCGACCCCGAGAGCGGCTTCTCGACCGCGTTCAAGGCGGTCGGGCTGAGCGGGCTCGCGGACGTGATCGCGGTCGGCGCGATCATCGGCATCCTGACGGTGATGTTCACCTTCATGCTGGGGGTCACCCGGGTCTGGTTCTCCATGTCCCGGGACGGACTGCTGCCGAAGTGGTTCGCGAAGACCCACCCCACCCGGCACGTGCCCACACGCGTGACGTGGATCGTCGGGGTCGCCTCGGCCGCCATCGCCGGTTTCCTGCCGATCGGCGAGGCGGCCGAACTGACCAATATCGGGATCCTGTTGGCGTTCGTCGTGGTCTGCGTCGCGGTGATCGTGCTCCGCTACCGCCGGCCGGAGCTGCCCCGCACGTTCCGCACGCCGGGGATGCCGTTCGTGCCCGCCCTGGGGGTCGTCTTCTCCATCTGGCTGATCACGTTCCTGCAGTGGCAGACGTGGGTGCGGTTCGCCGTCTGGTTCGTGATCGGCCTCGGCGTCTACTTCGGGTACTCGTACAAGCGCTCCGAACTGGCGCGGGCCACGCCTAGGCGATGAGCGTCCGCTTCGGGCGGACCACGCAGAACTCATTGCCCTCCGGGTCCGCCAGGACGGTCCAGGACTCCTCGCCGCTCTGGCCCACGTCCGCCCGGCGGGCGCCGAGCGCGAGGAGGCGTTCGATCTCGGCCTCCCGGTCCGCGGCGGCGGAGGTCAGGTCGAGATGCAGCCGGTTCTTGCCGGTCTTGGGCTCGGTGACCGGCATGAAGCAGATGCCGACCGGCGCGCGTTCGTCCGGGCCGATGACGACCTCGCGTTCCCGTTCGGAGAGGATCCGCCAGCCCAGGGCCGCGGACCAGAACCGGGCCAGGCCGGGCAGATCATGGGCGTCGATGACGATGTGGTGGAGTGCGAGGGGCATGTTGCCAGTGTGCCGGGGCTACTTCCCCATGACGAGACCGTCCGCGGCGGCACCCCGGCTGAGGACGGCCCGGCGGATGCGGTCCCGGACGGGAGCGAGTGCGGCGCCCCGGTCGATGGCGCGGTTGAGGTTCACGACACGGCCGGAGCGCACGTCGAACCAGGCGGGGACGTACTCCGCCTTCGCGACCGCCCAGCGCCCACCGGGACGGGCGGGCGGGGCGAAGGTGAAGCGGCCGAGTGTGCCCATGTTGCCGCGGGGGTCCCGGGCCCCCTCGTAGTTGAACATCTCGCCCGCGATCTGGTCGCCCATGCCGTAGATGACCCAGACGCCGTTGACCTTCTCGTACGCCTGCGGGATGTGGGCGTGGGTGCCGAGGATCAGGTCGATGTCGGGGCGGCCGTGTGTGCGGGACGCGGTGAGTTCCTTGCCGAGGCTCAGCTGGCGGTCGTCCGGCTCGTCCTGCCATTCGGTGCCCCAGTGCAGCGAGACGACGACCACGTCGGCGCCCGCCTTCCGGGCGGCGCGGGCATCGGCGACGATGCGCTGACGCTCCATCAGATTCACGGACCAGGGGCGCCCTTGGGGCAGCGGGTAGCCGTTCGTGTCGTAGGTGTAGGCGAGCTGGGCGACCTTGGCGTCACCGGCGCGCAGCCAGGCCGGGCTCCGCCCCTCGGCGGCCGTGCGTCCGGAGCCCGCGTGCGCGATCTCGGCCCGGTCGAGCGCGCCCAGGGTGCGGGCGATGCCGTCGGCGCCGTCGTCGAGGGTGTGGTTCGAGGCCGTCGAGCAGGAGTCGTAGCCGGTGGCGCGCAGGCCCGCGGCGACCTGCGGCGGGGACTTGAACGCCGGGTAGCCGCTGTACTCGCCGGGCGCGCCGTACACCGTCTCCATGTGACAGATCGCGAGGTCCGCGGGGGCGACGACCCCTGTTCGCCGGTCCGCGACAGCCTGGAGACGTACGGGGCCGCCGTGATCCACGACGGCGAGCGCGACGAGCAGGTCTCCGCGGGCCTGTTCCGGATGACCGTCGACGGCGGCGGG